>CAYSCB010000558.1:0-1513 GCA_964429335.1 uncultured Aquihabitans sp. | reverse complement strand
GTGGGTGCGCAGTCCGCGTCGACCAATCCCGTGATGCTCACCATCTCGTGGTTCACCCGCGCCGAGAACGTTCCATCGGGGTCGTACACGTAGGCGACCCCGCCGGACATGCCCGCACCGAAGTTCCGACCGGTCGCTCCGAGCACGACGACACGGCCGCCGGTCATGTACTCGCAACCGTGGTCGCCGACGCCCTCGACGACCGCGAGCGCACCGGAGTTGCGGACGCAGAAGCGCTCGCCGACGATGCCGCGGAGGAACGCCTCGCCACCGGTCGCTCCGTAGAGGATCACGTTGCCCGCGACAACGCTGTCCGCCGCGACGAAGTCGGGATGTGTCCTCTCGGGTGGACGGACCACGATGCGTCCACCCGACAGCCCCTTGCCCACGTAGTCGTTCGCGTCACCGCAGAGCCGCAGCGTGATCCCGGCGGGGAGGAACGCGCCGAAGCTGTTGCCGGCGGAGCCCTCGAAGTCGACAACGATCGTGTCGTCGGGCAGACCCGCTCCACCGTGGCGCTTGGTCAGCTCGTGGCCGAGCATCGTGCCCACGGTCCGGTCCACGTTCTTGATCGGCATCCTCAGGTGGACCGGGGTGCCGTGATCGAGCGCTCCGGCCGCCTCGGTGATGAGCGTCCGGTCGAGGACGGCATCGAGTCCGTGGTCCTGGTCGCGGGTGTGGTGCAGGTGGTCGTTCGGCCACGGTTCCACCACGTGCAGGATCGGAGCGAGGTCGAGCCCCTGCGCCTTCCAGTGCGCCACTGCGTCGGACACGTCGAGCAGCTCGGCGTGGCCGACCGCTTCCTCGAGCGTGCGGAAGCCGAGCTCGGCGAGCAGCTCCCGCACCTCCTGCGCGATGTAGAGCATGAAGTTCTCGACGAACTCCGGCTTGCCGGAGAACCGCTCGCGCAGCACCGGGTTCTGCGTCGCGATGCCGACCGGGCAGGTGTCGAGGTGGCAGACCCGCATCATGATGCAGCCCGACACGACGAGCGGCGCTGTGGCGAAGCCGAACTCCTCAGCGCCGAGCAACGCGCCGATCACGACGTCCCGACCCGTCTTGAGCTGGCCATCCACCTGGACGACGATCCGGTCCCGCAGCCCGTTCAACAGGAGCGTCTGCTGCGTCTCGGCGAGACCCAGCTCCCAGGGGACCCCGGCGTGCTTGAGCGAGGTCAGCGGGCTCGCCCCGGTCCCGCCGTCGTGACCCGAGATGAGCACGACGTCGGACTTCGCCTTGGCCACGCCTGCCGCGACCGTGCCGACTCCGACCTCCGACACGAGCTTCACGTGGATGCGCGCTGCCGGGTTGGAGTTCTTCAGGTCGTGGATGAGCTGGGCCAGGTCCTCGATCGAGTAGATGTCGTGGTGCGGCGGCGGCGAGATGAGCCCGACGCCAGGCGTCGA
This sequence comes from uncultured Aquihabitans sp., assembly GCA_964429335.1. GTDB lineage: Bacteria > Actinomycetota > Acidimicrobiia > Acidimicrobiales > Microtrichaceae > Dermatobacter. Next base: position 107 of record CAYSCB010000558.1, on the reverse strand, counting down.
GTGACGCGTCGCAGCGATCCACGGGTACACCTTGTGGCCGGGGAGCTGCCCACCCTCGCCGGGCTTGGCGCCCTGCGCCATCTTGATCTGGATGTCGTCGGCGTTGA
>CAYSCB010000557.1:0-1515 GCA_964429335.1 uncultured Aquihabitans sp. | reverse complement strand
CGTGGAGATGGAGGCGCTCGCCGCGGTGAACGTGGCGTGCCTGACCATCTACGACATGTGCAAGTCGGTCGACCGCTCGATGGTCATCACCGACGTGGCCCTGTGGGAGAAGACCGGCGGTCGTTCGGGTGCCTACCGCCGTGACGAACGGGAGCTCCTCGCCGACATCGACGGCATCTGAACGGGGTCCGCGGAGCCGTCGGGACCGGGTCGGGCGGCGACACCGCCACCACCCGGGAATGTGAACGACACCGATGTCATTCGTCAAGGACTTGTAACACAAGCGACGAACGGGTACGTTCAACACCGAGTTCAGCCGGTCGGATCCCCCGCCGACCGGAGATCGCACTCGAAAGGTCGATCACATCCCATGACCGTCTCCACCCTGGTCCTGCTCGGTCTCGCCGTTGTCTGGGCCATCGTGCTGCTCCCCGAGGCGTTGAAGCGCGTCACCAAGGTCCGCCGAGGTGACAGCATCAGCTCGTTCAACCGCCAGCTGTCCTCGCTGCAGGCCCCGATCCACCGCGGGCACTCCGGCGGCCCCTCGAACGTGATCGACCTCCGGACCCGGACACGTGCAGCGCAGCGACCCCGCCCGCAACGACCCACCGGGACCCCTGTACCGGTCTCACCCGCGGTGCGTCGCCGACGCCAGGAGGTGCTGACGGTCCTCGGATCGGCGAGCGTCCTCACCCTGCTGTGCTCGATCGCCTTCGGTGGGCCCTTCATGCTGCTGTTCCTCGTGGCCGCAGCGTTGCTCGTCGCGTACGTCGTCGCCCTCTACCAGGTCACCAACGCACCGTCCGCGTCGGCACGTGACCTCCACCTGCACCCGGCCGGTTCGCCCGCCCAGCGTCAACTCCGCGAGGTGCCGGGTGTCCGCGTGAGTCCGGTGAACGCGCGTCGCATCGCGAACTGAGTCACGCGCCCGACCCCGGGCGTGACCGGCGTGACCTCTGACGCCTCCGGCCGGATGGAGCACCCCTGCCGTGGCCGCTATGCTGCGTGCTCCTTGCGGGGGTGTAGCTCAGCTGGCTAGAGCGCTTCGGTCGCATCGAAGAGGTCGTGGGTTCGACTCCCATCACCTCCACCGCACGAGGAGAGGGCCGAAACCGCCGGTAGATGGCGGTTTCGGCACCCCTCCCCCTCCCCATCCCCCTCCCCCTCCCGAACTCGGCTCCCGGCTCCCCCTCCCGAACTCGGCACGTTTCACGTCGATTATCGACGTGAAGCGTTCTCGGTACAGGCCCCCAGCCGCCGCCTCGAGCTCGATGCACCGGGTGACGGGCGGTCCCCCCGCTCGTCACCGGATCCTCATCGCTATCCTCGGTGTCGTCCGGGTACGTGTGATGACAGGGTGCGTCGCATCGACGTGATCCGGCCGACGAGAGAGGACGACGATGGGTTCCGAGCAACTCCACGAGGAGCGGGATCGCCTCCGTCCAGCGACGATCGACCGGCACCGTGCGATCACGTCGATCATGGAGGAGCTGGAGGCGGTCGACTGGTACGACC
>CAYSCB010000556.1:0-1516 GCA_964429335.1 uncultured Aquihabitans sp. | reverse complement strand
GCCGCAGGACGCTCGCGCGCGGACGAGTCTTCCCCAGACGGTAGTTGCGGAGCGGCGTGCTCTCGACGATGATCGGGGTGACGTCCTCCACCGCGCCCGTGCCGACGATCTTCAACCGGGGAGCGACCTGTTCGACCATCTTCTTGAACGTGGTGAGATCGCGCCCGAACGCGGCCGCGTCGTAGCCTGCGGGCATTCCGATGGGCAGGCTCGGCTCGTTGAAGAGCTCGGCCGCCACCACCGGTACGCGGTTCGCCTTGCTGAACTCGAGCAGCGCACGGGCCTGACCGACGAGCCAGGCGCCGCTCGCGTCCCTCGCTCCGGGACTCGACGCGAAGGACGTGACCACCTTGCCCTCCACCGCGTCCGCGAACTCGCCGACCCCCTTCCACTGCTGGGGCGTGAGCACCCCGGAGAACCCGGCGGGAGGTGTACCGCCCGAGGTCCCGTCGACGTCGAAGTACGTCGAGTTGGCCCACGAGCCGCTCACCCGGATGTAGGCGGGGCCGAGTCCACGCGCCAGGTTGCGCAGGCGCTCCGACGACAGGTCGAGCGGCGGTCGCACGACCTTGCCCGGTCCTGCGTCGTACGGCTTCCAGAACTCGCCGCCGGTCACCTCGACCATCTCGATGTTGTACGACTGGAACCGGTCGTCGACCGTCGCCACCGGACGGGACCCCTTGACCGACAGCACCACGTCGACCCGGGGTCCGGCACCCGACGTCGACGTCACCGGTACGGCTGAGTTGCTCCGTCGAGCAGATCCACCGGAGCTCGAACAACCCGCTGCCAAGCAGGCGACAGCCATGACCGCTCCGACCAGCACCACGTGAGCCCGCCCGGCCGGACCCGCCCCCCGACGACGCATCCGGCGATCCTATGTTGTCCGGTGTCGGCGAGGTGGTATAGACGATCCGATATGCCGCGGTAGGATGGTCACGTGGACCCGGCGGCCATCCTCCGAACGGCGCGCATGCGCAGCGGTCTGACTCAGGCGCAGCTCGCGGCGCGGGTCGGGACCAGCCAGCCCGTCATCTCCGCCTACGAGCACGGCGCCCGCGATCCATCCGTCGCCACGTTGCGCCGACTCGTCGCCGGCACGGGCGAATCGCTGCTGGTCACCCTGTCGGAACGGACTCCCGACCTCCCGCCGCTCGCGACGCCCACCGATCACGCCGCTGCGCTCGTCGACGTCCTGCTGCTGGCCGACGCCGTCCCACGACGACGGAAGCCCGAACGACACCCGTCGTTCCCGCGCCTCGACTCGACGGCACGGCGGGCATGAACCGACCGACGCTTCCCGAGCGCATCATCGCAGTGCACGAGGCCCTCGATGCTGTCCCGCACGCCTTCGGCGGCGCGCTCGCACTCGCCTACCACGCCGAACCCCGCGCAACCCGTGACATCGACTGCAACGTGTTCGTCGACTGCTCGAACGCCGCCCAGGTGCTCGACCCGCTCGCCGAACTCGGCGCCGACGTCACCGGCGCGGCGGACACCGTGGCGCAGGACGACC
>CAYSCB010000555.1:0-1521 GCA_964429335.1 uncultured Aquihabitans sp. | reverse complement strand
GTGTTGCGGACCATGAACTCCTTGAGGATGTCGTTCTGGATGGTCCCCGACAGCTGCTCCGGCGCAACGCCCTGCTCCTCCGCCGCGACGATGTAGAGCGCCAGCACCGGCAGCACCGCGCCGTTCATGGTCATCGACACCGACATGCGGTCGAGCGGGATGCCGTCGAACAGGACGCGCATGTCGTAGATGGAGTCGATCGCGACACCCGCCATGCCGACGTCACCGGCGACACGCGGGTTGTCGGAGTCGTATCCCCGGTGCGTCGGCAGGTCGAACGCGACCGACAGCCCCTTCTGCCCGGCGGCGAGGTTGCGGCGGTAGAAGGCGTTGGAGTCCTCGGCGGTGGAGAAACCGGCGTACTGGCGGATCGTCCACGGCTGGTTGACGTACATGGTCGGGTACGGGCCGCGCAGGAACGGCGGCAGACCGGGATAGGTGCGCAGGAAGTCGAGACCGTCGAGGTCCTCCGCCGAGTAGAGGGGGGCGACGGCGATGCCCTCGGGCGTGTCCCACGCCTGCCCGTCGAGGTCGAGCCCCGTGGCCGTCTCGGCCGCGTCCACCCACCGGTCGCGCGCTCCGCTCGGTGCCGGCGTCGGCGGTGGGAGCTCGACCGTGGTGAGGTCGGGGACCTCGAAGCGGGCGCTGTCGGTGCTCATCGCCGTTCCTCCAGGATCGCCTGTGCCCGTTCGAGGACCTCCGCGACGTCGACACCGACGTGGACGAACTCATCGACCCCGGCAGCCTCCTCGGCGTCTCGACGGTCCCCGGGGTTCCCGGCGAGGTACACCCGAGCCGCGCCCACGGACTTCAACGCCGCTGCCGTCGCGGTCGCCTGCTCCTCGTACACAGCGTCCGAGGAGCAGATGCACACGAGACGAGCATCGCTCCCCACGAAGTCGGCAGCCGCCTCCTCCGGCGAGGTGAACCCGAGCGACGCACCGCGCTCCGATGTCGTGGTGCGGAGCCCGCCCGCTTCGAACAGGTTCTTCGCGAAGGTTGCCCGAGCGGTGTGGGTGGCGACCGGACCCAGGTTGGCGAGGAACACGACGGGCTCCCGACCATCTCGTCGGGCCGCGTCCGCCCGCTCCCGCAGCTCCTCGAAGCGCTCCGCCCACCGGACCGGCGTCAGCAGCGGTTCGCCACCGGTCGCCTCCAACCCGGTCGCTGGCGGTGGATCCTCGTCGAGGTTCGGGAACTCGCTCACCCCGGTGATCGGGGACCGTCGTGTCGCCACCCGCGCGAGACGGACATCCCGGACCGTCGTGATGCGCGCAGCGAGCGTGCCGTCCAGCAGGACAGCCGGCATGCCGCCTGCCGCCTCGAGCTGCTGGAAGTCCTTCCATGCGACGGTGGCGAGCTCGTCGGTCAGGCTCTCCACGTAGTTCGAGCCGCCAGCCGGGTCGAGCACCCGCCCGAGGTTCGACTCCTCCTGCAACAGGAGCTGCGTGTTGCGAGCCATGCGTCGGCCGAGGTCGCCCGGGTCGCCTCGCAGCTCTTCGGAGCGCCGGTGAAGCCAGA
>CAYSCB010000554.1:0-1524 GCA_964429335.1 uncultured Aquihabitans sp. | reverse complement strand
TGAGGCGGACAGTCAGTCGAGGGCGCCGCTGTCGTCGACGACGGTGACGATCTGGTCCACCCCGGTCTCGACGAGCAGGTCGCGTGCCGGTCCCGGCGGGCTGACCACGACGAACCGACCACCTGCACGCGACGACCGGAGAGCGCCGAGCAGGACCACGCCGAGCGCCACCGGATCCAGGTGGTCCACGCCGCTCAGGTCGATGGCCACGCTCGGGCTGTCGGTGCGGTCCAGGGCCTGTCGCACCGCCGGTAGGCCGGCGAGATCCATGTCGCCGACGACGTTGACCACGTCCCAGTCCCCCACCGCCAACACCCTCACGTCGAACAGCACGATCCCACCGTAGGGGCGGCGGATGTGCGTCAGGGGCCCCACGTAGCCTCGTGCTCGCCATGACCGACTCCCCGATCGACGACTCCCCGATCGACGACAGGGCGATCGACAACACAGCGATCGACTCACTGATCGACCGCTGGTCCGATGATCCCCGGCTCGTCCACGTCCAGAACCTCCCGGCCCGGCCGGCGCGTCTGGCCGAACCCGCCAACGCGCTCCACCCGCTCGTGGAGGAGCACCTCGGGGACCGGGTGCTGTGGTCGCACCAGGCACGAGCCGTGGATCTCCTGCGCGACCGACGGTCGGTCGTCCTCGCCACCCCGACCTCCTCCGGGAAGTCGCTCTGCTACCAGATCCCCGCGGTCGAAGCGGCACTCGATCGTCACGCGAGCACCCTCATGGTGTTCCCGACCAAGGCGTTGGCCCAGGACCAGCTCCGCTCACTCAGCAGGTGGGACGTCCCGGGTCTCGTCGCTGCCACCTACGACGGCGACTGCACCGCCGAGGAGCGGACCTGGGTCCGGGCGAACGCCGACGTCCTGCTCACGAACCCCGAGATGCTGCACCACGGGATCCTCCCCAACCACAGTCGGTGGGCATCGTTCCTGCACCGGCTGGAGCTCGTCGTCGTCGACGAGCTCCACGTGCTGCGCGGGATCTTCGGCAGCCACACCGCCCAGGTCCTGCGCCGGCTCCGGCGCCTGGCCGACCTCTACGGGGCATCCCCGCAGTTCGTGTTCACCTCGGCCACGATCGGAGAACCCGCACGACTCGCGACCGAGTTGTGCGGCCTCCCCGTCACGGCGATCACCGCGGACGGCTCGCCGTCGGGTCATCGCAGCATCGCGCTGTGGAACCCGTTCGCCGGCGGTGACCCGTCGGCCACCAGCGGCGGAGCGCCACGGTCCGCCTCGCTCCACCAGGAGTCGGCCGCCGTGGCCGCCGAGCTGATCGCAGCCGGCCTGCGGACGATCGTGTTCTGTCGTTCACGCCGCTCCACCGAGCTGATCGCAGCCGACATCCGCCGACGCGTCGACGGGGAGACCATCCGCGCCTACCGGGGCGGCTACCTCGCCGGAGAACGCCGCGAGATCGAACATGAGCTGTTCTCGGGGCAACTGCGTTGCGCGGTCACGACGACCGCCCTCGAGTTGGGCGTGGACGTGGAGGGCATCGACGCCGTGGTCC
>CAYSCB010000553.1:0-1529 GCA_964429335.1 uncultured Aquihabitans sp. | reverse complement strand
ACCCGCTTCGGGGCCTTGTAGTGGGCGAGGTGCTCCTTCACGTGGGCGATGAGCGCGGCCTCGTCGACCCGGGCACCCGTGGCCGGCTCCACCACCGCGGTGATCGCCTCGCCTAAGCGGTCGTCGGGAACCCCGACCACGACCGCGTCGGCGACGGAGTCGTCGATCTTGAGCGCTTCCTCGACCTCCTCGGGGAAGACCTTCTCGCCGCCGGTGTTGATGCAGACCGACCCGCGACCCAACAGCGTGATCGTCCCGTCGGCCTCGACGGTCGCGTAGTCGCCGGGCATCGAGTAGCGGACGCCCTCGTAGGTGATGAAGGTTGCCGCGGACTTCTCGGGGTCCTTGTAGTACGCGACCGGAACCCGCCCGGGCACTGCGACGCGCCCCCGCTCACCGGAGCCGGGTTCGACCGGGCCGCCGGCGTCGGAGAACACCTGGCAGCCTGCTCCGAGCGCGAAGTGGGCGGTCTTCTCGGCGCTGCTGCCGAAGGACACCGAGTTCCCCATCCCGATCGCCTCCGAGGACGAGAACGTGTCGACGAGGAGCATCCCGGGGTTGTGGGCGAGCATGGCCTGCTTCACCGACTCCGACCACATGACTCCCGATGACGTCACCAGCACCAGGCTGGAGAGGTCCCAGCGTCCGGGGTGCTCGTCGAGGGTGCGCACCATCGGCTTGCCGAACGCGTCGCCGACGATCGAGAGCGCTCCGACCTTCTCGCGTTCGATCGTGTCGAGCACCTCGATCCAGTCGAGCGAGTGGTCGGTGAGCGTGATGATCGAGCCGGCCTGGGTCAGGTAGATGTTGGCGGAGAACCAGCCGGTTCCGTGCATGAGCGGACATGCCGGGAGTCCGGGTGCGCCGTGTTGGGTCAACCCGTCGACGACCCCCATCGCCCCACCCACCGCCTCGGGGTCCTGGGCGAAGATCGGGTTGCCGGTGCCGCACGTGACCGCGATCAGGTCGTCCTGGCGCCACATGACGCCCTTCGGCATGCCGGTCGTGCCACCGGTGTAGATCATCACGATGTCGTCGCCGCTGCGACCCCAGGACGGGATGGTGCGACCCGACGAGCCCGACACGATGGCCGCGTAGTCCTCCGCCCACTCCGGGCGGTCCCCGGCGCCGTCGTCGACCCAGATCCAGTGACGCACCTTCGGCAACCGGCCGCGCACAGCGTCGACGCGCTCGGAGAACGTGCCGTGGAACACCACCGCGATCGCGTCCGCGTTGTCCCAGAGGTAGACGAGCTCGTCGTCGAGGTAGCGGTAGTTCGTGTTGACGGGGACGAAGGCCCCCTTGAACGCGGCGTAGCACCCCTCCATGTACTCAGGGCAGTTGAAGAGGTACAACGCGACCTTGTCCTGATGCTCCGCACCACCGTCGAGCAGGTGGCGAGCCAGCGCATCGGCCCGGGTGTCGAACTCGCGCCAGGTGAACCGCCGGTCGCCCTGGACCTGCGCCTGCGCGTCGGGGAACTTGTCCGCGATCGCCTCCCACAGCTCGGCGAAGTTCCATCCGGCCAT
>CAYSCB010000552.1:0-1535 GCA_964429335.1 uncultured Aquihabitans sp. | reverse complement strand
AATCGGGGGACCGGGTGCACGACGCCGACCACGACGGCGCGGTCCGCGTCGTCGACCTCGTCGATCAGCCAGTGACCCTCGAGGCCGAGCTCGCGCAGTGACTTGGACCCGACGAAGTGCTCCTGTTCGATCTCGCTCCACTCGCCGTGCGTCATGCACGACGACACGATCGGCAGGACCTCGTCCTCCTCACGGCGGAGATGCGGGATCAGGCGGGTGCGCAGCAGATCCACCGCGGCGCCGAGGTCTGCGTTCGCGGTGGAGGCGTCGGGCTGTCGGTAGGCGGCGATGGTCGCCGCGACCTGCTCGACGGCGGCGGCGACGTCCCGGTGGTCCCGGTCCATGTCGTCGAGGAGATCGGCCGCATCGGGTCGCCGTTCGAGGACGACGGGGAAGAGCCCGTCGTCCTCGCCGGCGTGGTGAGCTCGGAGGAAGTCCATCATCCAGCCGAGGTGCTCGACGATGGCCGTGCGCCTGTCGTCGTCGGGCCGGGGGTCGTGATGCAGGACGCTCGACAGGCGGTCGAGGTCACGGCGCAGGGCGCTGTGGACGATCCGCATCATGGACGTGTCGGCCGGTGCGTCCGGTTCGGTGACGGCCATGTTCGACCTCCTCGGTCAGGGGTGAGGCAGGATGCGGCTCAGGGTCGCTGCTGCCCAGGACTCGTATCGATCCGTGGTCCAACCGCCTTCCTCGATGAACATCAGGTAGACGTCGGGGCTGAACAGCACCCACAGCTCGTCCACCTCCGATGCGGCCAAGGGGCGTCCGATGATGAGAGCGGCAGCCGCGTCGATGTCGCGGCGCTGCCTCCGCCTGGTGGCCCGGAGGACCTCGTGGATCTGCTCGTCGCTGGGGGCGGCCTCACGAACCACCCTGGCGAACCTCGATGTCCGGTCCTGCACGAGCGCCAGGAGGTGCGCCGCTGCGGCGATCCTGTCGGATCTCTGTCCCGTTCCCAGCGCAGCGAACTCGGGACGGTCGGCAAGTGCGACCGGGTGTTCGTCCCCGACCACCGAGATGTCGATCACGGCGTCGAGGAGGGCTCGCTTCGATGGGAAGTGCGAGTACACGGTCTCGACGGCGACGCCGGCCGACTGGGCGATCCCTCGCATCCCGGTTCCGGCCCAGCCGTTGGCCAGGAACTGCTCTGCCGCAGCGGCGACGACCTTGTCGCGGGTCTCGCGGGCTCGACCTTCCCGGAGCGGCGACCGGTAGCGCCGGGAAGACGATTCCTGTGCGCCGGCCGTACCTGCCATGGGGCCATCCTAGAACGGTATCCTATTGACTGCAATAGTGTTCTGCCCATTGGACTTCCGTCTTCGCGTCGCCGCCCGGTAGGGCGATCGCCGCGTGGGATGCGGTGAAAGAATCTCGAAGAAATCGTCGTGATGTGTTGCACACTGTCAGAGCACGCGGTAGGGTACCGAACATGAGTTCTTTCGCTGGGGAAGACGGGGATCGAGGCGCCGACGGGTCGGGTCGGTCGTCGGGTTCGGTGGGTCCGGGGTTGGTGGGGTTCGAGCCTGCTGTGG
>CAYSCB010000551.1:0-1537 GCA_964429335.1 uncultured Aquihabitans sp. | reverse complement strand
GGACGGGTCCGGCAACATCAGCTACCAGCCGGGCAACCACGAGCACATGGTCCGCCTCCGTCAGGCCCGCGTCGACGACATCGCGGCGGACATCCCGGGCACGATCCTCGACGAGGACGACGACGCCGAGCTGCTGGTGATCGGCTGGGGATCCACCTGGGGTGCGATCACCGCCGGCGTGCGCCGGGTCCGACGCCAGGGTCGACGGATCTCCCAGGCGCACCTGGTGCACGTGAACCCGCTCCCGGCGGACCTCGGCGACATCATCGCCCGCTATCCGAAGGTGCTGTGTCCGGAGCTCAACCTCGGTCAGATGACCGGGATCCTCCGGGATCGCTACCTCGCCGACGTCAGGAGCTTCACCAAGGTGTCGGGCCTGCCGTTCGGGGCACAGGAGATGGAAGCACGGATGATCGCGGAGCTGGACCGATGAGCACAGCCATGAACGAGAGCACAGCCATGAACGACGACATGACGAACGGCGCTGCTGTGACGACCACGCCGGTGAAGCTGACCCGCAAGGACTTCATGTCCGACCAGGAGATGCGCTGGTGTCCCGGTTGCGGCGACTACGGGATCACCGCAGCGTTGCAGCTGCTGCTGCCCGAGCTCGGCGTGCAGCCCCACGAGCTCGTGTTCATCTCGGGGATCGGCTGCGCCGCCCGGTTGCCGTACTACATGGACACCTACGGCATCCACTCGATCCACGGCCGTGCCCCTGCGGTCGCGACCGGTGTGGCCTTGACGCGACCGGACCTGTCGGTGTGGGTGATCGGCGGAGACGGCGACATGCTGTCGATCGGTGCGAACCACCTGATCCACGCGCTGCGGCGCAACGTGGATCTCAAGATCCTGATGTTCAACAACCAGATCTACGGGCTGACCAAGGGTCAGTACTCACCGACCTCGGAGGTCGGCAAGGTCACCAAGTCCTCGCCGATGGGTGCGGTCGACCAGCCGTTCAACCCGGTGTCCCTGGCGCTTGGCGCCGAGGCGAGCTTCGTCGGCCGGGTCATGGAGTCCGACCGGCCCTCGATGATGGCGACGCTGCGGGCCGCGGCCGAGCACCGCGGCACGGCCCTGGTCGAGATCTACCAGAACTGCCCGATCTTCAACGACGGCGCCTTCGAGAAGATCAAGGACCGCTCCGAGCAGGAGGCCCGCCTCGTGCGCCTCGAGGCCGGCCAGCCGGTGCGGGTCGGCGCCGAGGACGCGAGGCGAGTGCTCGTGCGCACCCCCGGTGGGGCGCTGGAGTTCGTGCTGGAGGACCAGGCCGACCCCACGGCATACGTCGTCCATGACCCGTATGCCGAGGACCCCAGCCAGGCGTTCGCGCTCAGCCGGCTCGACTCGGCCGAGATGACGAGTGTCCCGGTGGGAATCTTCCGGCAGGTCGAGCGGCCGACCTACGACGACCAGGTGCGGGCGCAGGTCGCCGGCGCCCAGGACGCCGCCGGCGGTCCCGCCACCGATGCCGACCTCGCGGCCCTGCTACGCGGCAAGGACACCTGGACCGTCGCCTGACCCCTGCGTCCTG
>CAYSCB010000550.1:0-1538 GCA_964429335.1 uncultured Aquihabitans sp. | reverse complement strand
CGTGATCGGCGACCACCTCGTACATCTCGGCGGGCGCGAAGTTCTTGAACCTCGACCAGCGGTAGTCCGCGTAGGCGCGGCCGGCGTCGTCGGTGCCCCCGGGGAACAGGGGCCGTTCGATCGGCTCGCCGAGCCGGCTCGCCTTGTTCTCCGCCAGGGTCTGGAGCTCGTCGAGTCGCTTGATGAACAACAGGAACGTGAGCTGTTCGATCACCTCGAGCGGGTTCGCGATGCCACCCGCCCAGAACGAATCCCAGATCCGGTCGATCTGACCCTTCAACTCACCTGTGACCACTCGCGGCTCCCCCTCGATGACGATGCCCACCGTACCGGCGGCATGCGACAGCACTGGAGCCCGGCACGCCACGCCGCGGCGAGTCCCCCCGTTGCACGTGATCCCAAAGGGAATGCCGCCGTCACCAGGGACGAGACCGGGAGCGAAGACTCCAGGCCCATCTCAGCGGCGTGCGGCGTCGAGAGCCGCTCTTGGGCCGGCCCATCGCTACCCTCGCCAGCGATGACGATCGACGAGCCCGAGTTGGCAGAGGTGATCAAGCGGACCCTGGGCGAGGACCACGCCGCCCCGGATCCCGACGACGTGCTGACGCTGTACTTCGGGCTGCCGGCAGTGGATGAGGACGGCGGGGTGTTCCGGGAGCAGCGCGGCACCGTCGACGGCATCACCGAGATCGTCGCAAGGCCACACCGCCGGCACGTCCGCTCCAGCTTCGAGGCGTCCTTCCGCGACGCACGGCACGTGTCGGATGGCGGGCGGAGCTGGATCGGTGCAATCGGCTACCTCGTGTTCCTCGACGGGCTTGGTGGTGCCGTGCGGCCGATCGACCACGCTCGCCGACCATCGGGCAGCGACCTCGAACGCGCCCTGGAGATGTTCACCGACTGCGACAGACGCCAGCGTTGCGCCCTCTACGCACTGCGCTGCTGTCTCGCCCATGACTTCAGCCTCGCCAACCTCGCCGAGAACGTGTCGAAGAAGAATCAACACCTCTACCGGCACTACTTCAACCTCCCGCCGGCACGACAGCTCGACGGCATCGCCGAGTTCCCCGTCGAGCCCTGGGACGGCAACTACGAATCCCTACGACCGACCTTCGTCGACATCGGCCGACTCGAGGACGTCGCGACCGAAGCCCATGACAGCGCCCTCGCCGCGTGGGTGGACGGTTGCCTCGAGTTGCGCGTCCCGGCACTCGAAGCACGGCATCGGTTCATCTTCGGGCACCCCGAGGAGATCGGGGTCGACGACGGGTGATCCGGGCGAGCCGCCCGGGCTTGGAAGCGGCATCCCCGCCCGACTTCACACACTCGCTATGAGTCTTGACTCATGATGCGGTGTTGCTCATACTGGCTTGGTGTGGGAAGTCGAGGTCACCGACCAGTTCATCGCATGGTGGGAGACCTTGGCCGATGCGCAACGAGAGTCTGTTGCCGACCGGGTGGGCCTCCTGGCCGAACGAGGGCCCGATCTCGGCCGACCGGTCGTCGATCGGATCCACACGTCGAGGCACCAATCTATG
>CAYSCB010000549.1:0-1548 GCA_964429335.1 uncultured Aquihabitans sp. | reverse complement strand
GTCACTCCCTCAGCCCGGGGGGCCGGTGCGATCATCACGCTCGTCGGACCGCCCGGTGTCGGCAAGACGTCGCTCGGCGAGTCCGTCGCCCGGGCCATGGGCCGCCCGTTCGTGCGGGTCGCACTCGGCGGCGTCCGCGACGAGTCCGAGATCCGCGGACACCGCCGCACCTACGTGGGAGCGATGGCCGGACGGATCGCCCGCGCCATCTCCGACGCCGGCGTGATGAACCCGGTGCTCATGCTCGACGAGGTCGACAAGCTCGGCAACGACTGGCGGGGCGACCCGTCCTCCGCTCTGCTCGAGGTCCTCGACCCAGCGCAGAACCACACCTTCCGGGACCACTACCTGGAGGTCGACCTCGACCTGTCCGACGTGGTGTTCATCGCCACAGCGAACGTGATCGACACAATCCCGGGCCCGTTGCTCGACCGGATGGAGGTCATCCCGCTCGACGGCTACACCGAAGCGGAGAAGGTCGACATCGCACGCGACCACCTGGTCGCGCGCCAGCAGGAGCGCAACGGCGTCGACGCCGACGAGGTGGTCCTGTCCGACGATGCGCTGCGCGTCATCGTCGGAGACCACACGCGTGAGGCCGGCGTCCGGAACCTGGAGCGCCAGATCGGCAAGCTGCTGCGCAAGGTCGCCACCGCGCTGTCCACCGGTGAGGTGACGGCACCGGTCATGGTGGCCGACGCCGACGATGTCCGACGATGGCTCGGCCGCCCCCGGTTCTTCAACGAGGTCGCGGACCGCACGTCGGTCCCGGGCGTCGCGACCGGCCTGGCGGTCACGGGCGTCGGCGGCGACGTGCTGTTCGTCGAGGCCACCGCCATGACGTCATCCGGCGACACGGGCCTGACCCTGACCGGTCAGCTCGGCGACGTCATGAAGGAGTCGGCCACGATCGCGCTGTCCTACGTCCGATCCCATGCGGACGATCTCGGTGTCGGCAGCGACGCGTTCGACGGCCGGCGGTTCCACATGCACGTCCCTGCGGGCGCCGTGCCCAAGGACGGGCCGTCCGCCGGCGTGACCATGGTGACCGCGCTGACGTCGCTGCTCACCGGCCGCGCGGTCCGCCCCACGGTTGGCATGACCGGTGAGGTCACCCTCCAGGGCAACGTGCTGCCGATCGGTGGGGTCAAGCAGAAGGTGCTGGCCGCTCACCGCGCCGGACTCACCGAGGTGGTCCTCCCCGCCCGCAACGGACCGGACCTCGAGGACGTCCCGGACGCGGTGCGAGAGGAGATGACGTTCTACCTGGCGTCCCACATCGACGAAGTACTCGCCGTCGCGCTCGAGGCTCTGGACGCACCGGCAACTGCAGCCTGACGGACGCAGCGACCCTCCGCCCTGTCTGTCAGGGTGAGGTGAGACACCTCCGACCCGTTCAGGTCGTGGTTGCGGCCGGCAGGTGCGGTGTGCCTCGGTCAGCAGAGGTCCCGTGATGCCCTCATCCTCCTCCTCTGAGCAGGTCCCGCTGCCGCACGCGGGTGTGCCCGCGCCGGGGCGCGGGTGATCGAGCGGTTGTCGGTTGGTCCG
>CAYSCB010000548.1:0-1552 GCA_964429335.1 uncultured Aquihabitans sp. | reverse complement strand
CCGCCCGCGCTCCGCGACGATTCCCGACGTCGACGAGTCGACGAATCCCGCGAAGAACGTCACCGTCGAGCAGGACGGGACACCCATGCCCACGAACCGGAGAACAGGAATGTACGGAGCAGGAGTGTACGGAGCGCGTTCCGAACGTTGGGTGGCTGCCTGCCTGGTCGTGATCGCGACGGCGCTCGCCGGCTGTGCGAGCCAACGCGGACCGGCAGGGACCGACGGGCCGTTGTCGATCGGCAGCCAGGGAAGCTTCTTCGTGGGCGGGCACGACTTGAAGTCGGAGACCCTGTCGGCGGTGCCCGCCGTGTTCGCGCCGGTCGGGACGATCGCGGTCGACCAGATGTACGTCCGGTATCAAGTGCCCGAGAAGGTCGGCAACAGGGCCCTGGTCTTCGTCCACGGATGCTGCCTGACGGGCAAGTCCTGGGAGACCACGCCCGACGGGCGCATGGGGTGGGACGAGTACTTTCTTCGCAAGGGCTTTCCCACCTACGTCGTCGACCAGGCCTCGCGCGGCCGTTCACCGGCCGATCCGTCGATGATCGTCGCGGTCAAGCAAGGCAAGGTCGCGCCCGACCGGTTGCCGCCGGTGTTCTCGTCCGGCCGCGAGGGCGCCTGGGAGATCTTCCGCTTCGGTGCGACCTACCCCGAGGTCTTCCCCGGCATGCAATTCCCGCTGGAAGCCCAGGACGAATTCTGGAAGCAGATGACGATGGATTGGAGCCGCGCGATGCCGAACCCCAATCCCACCGTGCCTGCACTGTCTCAACTGGCGCGAAGGATCGGTGGCGCGGTGCTGGTGGTCCACTCCCAGTCGGGGCTCTATCCGTTCCAGGTCGTTGGCATCAGCCGGGAGGGCGTCGCCGGCATCGTGTCGATCGAGCCCGCGGCGTGTCCCGCACCTGGTCAGCCCGTATAAAGACACCGGGACCAGGGACGTTCGGGAACGGGCGCGGCGCGGTCCACGACGGCCGCGCCGGCCGGGGGAGGGGCAGGGGATGGCGGACAAACCGCGGGCCGTGGTGCTGCTGAGCGGCGGGCTAGACTCGACGACGGCGCTGGCCGACGCCGTGCGCGAGGGCTTCGAGGTCTACGCGTTGTCGTTCGACTACCGGCAGCGGCACGCCGTCGAGCTGGAGGCGGCGCGGCGGGTGGCCAAACACTTCAAGGCCGCCGGCCACGTCCTCGTGCCGATCGACCTGCGCGTCTTCGGCGGCTCGGCGCTGACTTCCGACGCGGCCGTGCCGAAGGACCGGCCCCCGGAGGAGATCGCCGGCGGCATCCCCATCACCTACGTCCCGGCCCGCAACACCATCTTCCTCAGCTTCGCCCTGGCCTACGCCGAGGTGCTCGGCTCGTCCGACGTCTTCATCGGCGTCAACGCCCTGGACTACTCCGGCTACCCCGACTGCCGGCCGGAGTTTATCGAAGCGTTCCAGCGCCTGGCCGACCTGGCCCCGAAGGCGGGCGTCGAGGGCCGCCAGCGGCTGACCGTCCACGCCCCGCTCATCCGGATGACCAAGGCGGAGATCATCCGCCGCGGCCT
>CAYSCB010000547.1:0-1556 GCA_964429335.1 uncultured Aquihabitans sp. | reverse complement strand
GGTCGGCTCCTTCTGTCGGGGGTTCTTCTTCGGGGGTTCCGTCGGGTTCCACGACGGCGAGCACCGTTCCGGCGTCGACCTGCTCGCCGACGGCGACGGCCAGCTCGACGACGGTGCCCGCCTGCGGCGCCGCGATCGTGTGCTGCATCTTCATGGCCTCCATCACGACGAGGGTCTGACCCTCGCTGACCCGGTCGCCGAGAGCGACCCGCACCTCGACGATGCTGCCGGGCATCGGCGCCAGCAGCGACCCCTCGGCGACCTGTTCGGCGGGGTCGACGAAGCGGGGGCGTCGACGCAACGCGACGTGGCCGAGCGGGGACTCGACGTCGACGCGGTCGCCGTTGCGGTGCACGTCGAAGCGGCGACGTACTCCGGCCACCTCCAACAGCACCGTCGCGGTGCCGTCGGTGGAAACTGCATCGTTGGTCCCGGTCACGTCGGGCACCGTCAGATCGAGGACCGTCACGTCGAGGACCGTCACATCGTCGCGTTCGACGAGCGTGCACGTGTGCCCGCCGTGCCACAGGACCTCGACGGGGTCGTCCGCCTCGTCGGTGAACACGGTGCGCAACGGCTCGGCGACGACGTTGCGGAACCCTGCTGGGATGCGCTGCTGCACCGGCCTGTTGCGACGCGCCAGCTCAGCGAGGGCGACCGTGGCGGCGAACGCGCTGAGCGCGACGGTGTCGGGGCCACCGGGTGCAGCGCCCAACTCACCCAGGTCCGCGCCGTCGAGCCAGGTCGTGTCCATTCGGGCCTCGACGACCACCGGATCCCGCAGCAGGTTGACGAGCAGGTCGCGGTTGGTCCGCAGTCCGTGCAGCTGGGCACGCTCGAGGGCTCCAGCGAGGCGTCGTAGTGCGTCGTCGCGGGTCGGTGCCCAGGCGATGACCTTGGCGATCATGGCGTCGTAGTGGGTGCCGATCTCGTCACCGGCACGCACTCCGGAGTCGAGCCTGATCCCGGTCCGGTCCGGTCCGGCCAGCTCGGCGACGACGCCCGGCACCATGAACCGGGTGAGCCGACCGGACTGGGGCCGGTAGCCGGCGGCCGGGTCCTCTGCGTAGAGGCGCACCTCGACGGCGTGTCCGTCGGGTTCCGGCACGGCTGCGGCGAGGCGGTCGAGGGAGCGGCCCTCGGCCACGGCGATCTGGAGCTCCACCAGGTCGAGCCCGGACACGGCCTCGGTCACCGGGTGCTCCACCTGGAGGCGGGTGTTCATCTCGAGGAACCAGAACCGCTCGGTCGACGGGTCGTACAGGAACTCGATGGTCCCGGCGCCGCGGTAGTCGATCGCCTCGGCCGCGGTTCGTGCGGCGTCGTGGAGCGCAGCGCGGGTCCCGTCGATCAGCCCCGGGGCCGGTGCCTCCTCGATGACCTTCTGGTGGCGGCGCTGCACCGAGCAGTCACGTTCGCCGAGGACGATCGCTCCCTCCGCGGTGCCGATGACCTGGACTTCGACGTGGCGGCCGTGCTGGACGTACGGCTCGACGAACACGGTGCCGTCCCCGAACGCGGAGGCCGCTTCGGCGGCAGCGGCGGCGATCTCGCCG
>CAYSCB010000546.1:0-1556 GCA_964429335.1 uncultured Aquihabitans sp. | reverse complement strand
CGGACGGGTGCACGCGCACACCCAGCGCCGACACGCTCCCGAGGCTCGGCGTCACGTCGGACCCGGTGAGGACGACCACGCACCCGCCGAAGCCGGCCCCGGTGAGTCGGGCACCGTGGACACCCGGGATGCGCACCAGATCCTCGACCATCGCGTCGAGCAGCGGCGTCGAGACCTCGTAGTCGTCGCGCAGCGACCGGTGGCTGTCGAGCATCAACTCGCCGGCGCGGGCCAGGTCGCACGCCGACAGCGCGGCGGCGAAGGCGTGGACGCGGTCGCACTCGGTGCGCACGTGACGTGCTCGTGCGCGCAGCACCGGGTCCACGAGCGATGCGATGGCAGCCATCGACGCGTGGGGCAACGGACCGACGATCGCGGCGGCTGCCTCGGCCTGCGTCCTGCGCTCCGCGTAGGACGAACCCGCCAGCTCGCGTGCCTGTCCGGAGTCGAACACCCAGAACGTGGCTGCGTCGGGAACCCGGACGGGGGTGACGTCCTCGGTCGCGCAGTCGATGAGCAGCGCGTGGCCCTCGACGCCGGCGGTGACCGCCAGCTGGTCCATGATCCCGCACGGCACCCCGGTGGCGGTGACCTCGGCCCGATGGCACAACCGGGCGAGCTCGAGCGCATCGGTCGGTGCGCCGAGGACGAGCGCGGTCGCAACCTCCAGCGAGGCACTGGAGGAGAGGCCGCCACCGATCGGGAGGTCCGAGCTCACCGTGCCGTCGAAGCCGACGGTGCTGCCCAGCACAGCCGCGACCCCGGCGGGGTAGCGACCCCACGGCGGTCGGATCACCGACGGGTCCACCACCGGGAGGTCCACCTCGACCACGCCGTCGAGACGATCGGAACGCAGGACGAGTCGAGCCGGTGCAGGGTCGTCGGCGCGGTACTCGCCGGTGACGGTCGTGCCCATCTGCACCGCCATCGGAAGCACCGGTCCGCCCATGTAGTCGGTGTGATCGCCGATGAGGTTGACGCGCCCCGGGGCGAACGCCGAGACCATCACGATCCGGACGTGGCGGACGAAGCTGCATCGACCCCGGTCGTGGTGATCCCGGGGGTGCGGATCCCCGGGAGCGCCCGCAGCTGCGCGGCGGCGTCGGCGGGAACGACCGGATCGAAGTAGACGCCACCGCCCTGCTCAGCGGACGCCACGTAGCGCTGCACACCGGGTGAGCGGTAGAGCGGGCAGATGTGGAAGTGCACCCTCGCGCCGGGCCAGTCACCACCGTCGGTCGGACGTTGGTGGATCCACATCGTGTAGGGCATCGGTGCGTCGAAGAGCTGGTCGATGCGGGCCAGCGCGTCGATCAGCGCAGCGGCGAGGCCGTCGCGGTCACACCGTCGATCGACCAGATCCGGTACCTCGGTGCGTGGCGCGATCCGCAGCTCGTAGGGCCACGTCGGCGCGTACGGGACCCAGATGCGCCAGTCGCCGTGCTCGGAGACGACGAGCTCGGCGGGGATCTGCTCGGGCGCCAGCACCCTGTCGACGAGCTCACGCAGCGGGACCGGTGGCACGTCCGGGTACGCGTAGATCTGACCGTGGGGAT
>CAYSCB010000545.1:0-1559 GCA_964429335.1 uncultured Aquihabitans sp. | reverse complement strand
CGGCACCGACGACGAGCGCGAGCGGTTCGGCCGGCAGCGGCTCCGAGTCGATCTCCGCAGCGAACGACGACTCCTCCGCCTTGGATGTGTCGCAGACGACGAAGTCGAGATCGCGACGGACGAGCGCTGCCAGCAGGTCCGAGGCAGCGCCCCCGACGACGGACACCTGCAGGCCCGGGCGTTCCGTCGACAGCTTCCTCACGGCGCGTGTCATCAGCGGACGCGCCGGGTAGGGGCCGGTGCCGATCGCTACGGAGCCGCCCTCACCGTCACGGAGCAGCCGTGCCGACTCGACGAGCGTCCGGGCCGAGGAGACCGCATCGACGGCGTGGGCGATGAGGGCCTCAGCCGCGTCGGTCGGCTCCACCGTGTGGGTGCTGCGATCGAACAGCGACTGGCCGAGGTCGGCTTCGAGCGCCTGGATGCTGCGACTCAGCGCCGACTGGCTCAGGTACAGCTCACGGGCCGCCCGGGTGAAGCTGCGCAGGCGGTACACGGCCTCGAAGTGCTCGAGTTGGCGGAGTTGCACTGCTCGGTCACTCCGGGACGACCCGGCAGAGCCGTCGTTGCTCATGCATGAAGCGCAATTCCAGTTGCATGTCCATGATCCTACGGTCGATGAGATTGCCTCCACGCCACTCGTCCACGGTTCGCTCGACTTCCGCGACCGCACCGCGACGTTCGACGAACTCGAGCAGGGCGTCTTCGACGTCGTCGTGATCGGTGCCGGCATCACCGGCGCCGGCGTCGCGCGCGACGCCGCGCTGCGGGGACTGCGCGTCGCGCTCGTCGAATCGCGCGACATCGCCTCGGGCACATCCTCACGCAGCTCCAAGATGATCCACGGCGGACTCCGCTACCTCGCCCAGGGCGACGTCGGACTCGTTCGCGAGGCAGCGACCGAACGCCAGGTCCTGCGACGGGTGGCACCGCATCTGACGCGCATCAGCCCGTTCACCATGCCCGGCAGCCGTCGCGGGATCGCCACGATGCGCGCCGGCCTGACCGCCTTCGAGCGTCTCGGGAAGGTGCCGAGGGCCGAACGCCACCGCACCCTCGACGCGACCGAGCTGCTCGAGCGCGAACCGACCATCCGCCCCGACACCTACCCGACCGGGGTCGTCTATCCCGAGTTCCTCACCAACGACGCACGTCTCACCCTCGCCAACGTGCGCTCTGCAGCACACAGCGGGGCGGCCGTCGCGACCTACGCTCCCGTCGAGCGGATCCTGGTCGACTCCCACGGACGGGCCTCCGGCGTCGAGGTCCGCGGGGCACTCCCCGGTGAGGACCTCGGTGCGACGGTCCGGGCGCGGGTCGTCGTCAACGCCGCAGGTCCGTGGGTCGACGCCGTGCGAGCGCTGGAGAACGCTGGAGGTCGGCAACGGCTCACGCTGACGAAGGGGATCCACGTCGTGGTCCCCCACGAGCGCCTGCCGGTGCGCGACACGGTGATCACCCTCGGCAGCGACAAGCGCCCGCTGTTCGCGGTGCACGCCGGAGCGGTCACCTACATCGGCACCACCGACACCTTCTACGCCGATGCCGACGAGTGGCCG
>CAYSCB010000544.1:0-1562 GCA_964429335.1 uncultured Aquihabitans sp. | reverse complement strand
GCCGCCGATGTGCTCTACGGCGTGACGATGGAGCCGGCAGGTTCATCACGCGTGGTGTCGGAGCGTGCAGCGACCGTCCTCGAGTGAGCGGCCCGGGGTGATCGACCGCCGGGTGAACCACGGGGTCAGGGCAGGCGGCTGAACCAGCGCAGCGAGAAGCCGGCCGCGACGAGCATCAGCACGAGGCCGAGACCGACGAAGCGGTAGGTCACGTCCTGGGACTTCTCGTCGTAGCCGATCGTCGAGCCGAGCTTGGCGTACACCGACCGGAGGTCCTGCACGGACTCGGCGGTGTAGGCGGTCCCTCCGGTCCCCTCGGCGAGGCCGCGGAGCTCGTCGACGTTGACCGGGACGCGCGTGCGCTGGCCCACACCGTCGCCGTTGACATCCACGGTGATCTCGCCGTCCTGGGTGCCGTAGGCGATGGTCGACACGGCCACACCGGCCTTCTTCGCGATCGGGATGGCGTCCGCCGTCGGCAGGCCGACGGTCGTCTCGCCGTCGGACATCAACACGACGGCGCCGTCGACCTTCTTGCCGTCGGTGCCCTTCGCCTGGTCCTGGATCACCTGCACGGCGAGCTTGGTGGCGTCGCCGATCGCCGTCGACTTGTCGAGCTGGAGGCCGTCGATGGCGGAGTTGACCTTCGCGCGGTCCTGCGTCGGTGGGACCAGGAGCTGCGCGCTGCCGGCGAAGCTGATCAGGCCGACGTTGAGCTGCTTGGGCAGGTTGTCGACGAACTCCTTCGCCGCGACCTGCGCGGCCTTGATCCGGCTCGGGGCGACGTCGGTCGCGGCCATCGACAGCGACGTGTCGATCGCCAGAACGATCGTCGAACGCTCCGACGGGACCTTCTCGGTCATGACGGGCTGGGCGAAGCTCGCGACGAGCACCGCGGCGGCGAGCAGGAAGATCCCGGCGACGAGATGTCGTCGCCAACCCGGGCGCTTCGGTGCGACCGAGTCGAGCAGCTCGAGGTTGGAGAACCGCACGGCGTAGCGGGGCTTGGTGAACTGCAGCCCGATGTAGAGGGCCGCGAGACCCACCACGACGATCAGCAGCCACAGCCGCTGCGGTTGGAGGAACCACTCAGTCATGTCGGATCACTCGGTCCTGTGCGTCGCTCGTTCGTGGGTCGGTGGCGCGGTCGGTGTGGGGGAGGTGCGCGGTGATGGTCGTCATCTGGGAGCCTTCACCGCTGCGAGCTCCGCACGACGCCGACGTCGTGAGACGTAGCGGGCCAGGTCGAGGACCCAGTCGCCGTCGGTGCGCATCTGGAGGTGGTCGGCCCCGGCGGAGCGGATGGCGTGCGCGATGCCGGCGCGCTGACGAGCGGCAGCCTCGGCGTAACGGGCTCGCATCCGGGCGTCGTCGGTGTTGACCTCACGGGTCGCCCCGGTTGCCGGGTCGACGAACTGGATCATGCCGACCGGTGGGAGCTCGAGCTCGCGTGGATCCACGACTTCGACGCACAGCACCGAGTGCCGCAGTGCGACGACGCCGAGCGCCGTCCTCCACACGTTCGGATCCCCGAGGAAGTCCGACAGCACCACGACGAGGCC
>CAYSCB010000543.1:0-1566 GCA_964429335.1 uncultured Aquihabitans sp. | reverse complement strand
ACGAGCCCGTCGGAGAACGGGCGCCTGTACGTCCAGGTGCCGACCTGGCTGTGGCTGGACTCGACGTGGTGGCAGACCTACGAAGCGACAGCCAACACCGGTCGTGTTTGGTCCACGGTGCGAGCGACACCGGTCGCTACGACTTGGGAACTCGGCGACGGCGGGTCGGTGTCGTGTCGCGGTCCGGGCACCCCGTGGCGACCTGGCTCGTCGGAGGGCGCGTCGTCTTGCACCCACACCTACCGCAGCTCGTCAGCGACGCGGCCGGGTGGCACCTTCAACCTGGAGGCGACGGTGACGCTCGAGGTGTCGTGGACGTCGAACGCCGCCGGTGGCGGCGCGCTCCCGGCGATCACGCGCTCGTCGACGCTCGATGTCGAGGTCGGTGAGATCCAAGCGATCGGGACGCGGGGAGGCCGGTAGCAGTGGCCGCTCCTCGAACCGCGACTCGGCCCGATGCGCCGTCGTCCAACGGCCAAGGTGCTCGGCGCAGCGTTGACGTTCGCCCGCCCGGTAGGCGAGTGCGAGTGCCTGAGCTTGTCGTCGGCGTGTTGGTCATGGCCGTGTTCGCGCTGGGCGCGGTGCTCTGGCACTTGAGCGCTGTCGAGAAGGTTCCTGCATTGGTCTTGGTGTCGAGCGTCGAGCGGGGCGAGGTGATCGACGCGAACGACGTCAAGGTCGCGTACGTGGCGAGCGACGACGCGCTGGCTCGGCTCGACGGCTCCCAGATCGACCGAGTGGTGGGTCGCGTTGCGCTGGTCGACCTGGCCGAGGGCACGCTCCTCACGACCTCGGTGATCGCCGATGCTGCAACGGTCCAGGACGGCGACGGCGTGGTCGGCCTCTCGCTCGACCCTGGTGCGTACCCGGCACGTGGCCTGGCCCCGGGCGATCGGGTCAACGTCGTTCGCTCGGCCGACGTCGCCGAGCTCGAGGCGGATCCTGCGGTCATCGCCCGAGATGCGACCGTGTTCGCCGTCGATGAGCTGGCCAGTGACCGGCTCTTGGTGTCGGTACTCGCAACCGAGGCTGACGCTGAGGCGGTCGCGGCCGCGGCGAGTGCTGGTGGGCTGAGGTTGGTGCTGGTCTCGCCATGAAGGTCATCAGCTTGGCTTCGGTCCGGGGCGCACCCGGTGTGACGACCACCGCGATCCTGCTCGCGTCGACCTTCACCGATGCCCTGGTGGTCGAGGCTGACCTCGACGGCGGGGTTCTCGCGGTGCGATACGGGCTCGGCCGTGAACCTGGCCTGACGACGTTCGCGGCCGACGGGCCCGACGCTGACGGCGGTTGGCGAGCACACGCGCAGGATGCCGGTGGCGTCCCCGTGCTGGTGGGTCCCGATGCCCCCGCTGCGAGCACGTCGGTGTGGCGGACCGCGGGAGAGCGGATCACTCACAAGCTCGTTGCGGCTGACGGAGTCGCGATCGTAGACGCTGGACGTCTCCGCTCACCGGTACCGATCGTCGCCGCCTCCGATCTCCTGGCGGTGTTCGTGAACCCGGTCGCCGATCAGCTCGTCGCGTTGACCCATCTCGTGCCGACACTGCGCCAGGCGGTCCGGGG
>CAYSCB010000542.1:0-1578 GCA_964429335.1 uncultured Aquihabitans sp. | reverse complement strand
AGATCCTGACCGAGCGCCGCCCTGGGCTGTCGACGCTGTACGTGTGCCCGCTGAGAGCCCTGCTCAACAACCTGCACCCCCGGTTGGAGCGCTACGCCGCGTTCGGCGGGCTGCGCGTCGGGCTGTGGCACGGCGACGTCAGCAGCGCGGCCCGCCGCAGGATCCTGGAGGACCCACCCGAGATCCTGCTCACCACCCCCGAGTCGATCGAGGCGATGCTGCTGTCGGTCACGACCGATCACCACGGCCTGTTCCACAACCTGCGCTCGGTCGTGGTCGACGAGATCCACGCCTTCGGTGGCGACGACCGCGGCTGGCACCTGCTGGGTGTGCTGGAACGACTCGCCGCGGTCGCCGGACGCGACCTCCAGCGGATCGGGCTGTCCGCCACCGTCGGCGACCCCGAACGGCTCCTCGACTGGCTGGTCGGCAGTTCGACCGGGCCTCGACGCGTCGTCGCACCCGACGCCGGCTCCACATCCAACCCCGCCAAGCCTGACATCACCGTCGACCACGTCGGCACCACAGCCAACGCCGCCATCGTGATCTCGCGGCTGCACGCCGGTGAGAAGCGGCTGGTGTTCGTCGACTCACGCTCCGGGGTCGAGTCGTTGGCCGCGGCGTTGCGCGACCACGGTGTGACCACGTTCGTGTCACACGCGTCGCTGGCCGTCGACGAGCGGCGACGGGCCGAGGCCGCCTTCGCCGAGGCCCGGGACTGCGTCATCGTGTCGACCTCGACGTTGGAGCTCGGCATCGACGTCGGCGATCTGGACCGGGTGATCCAGATCGACAGCCCCACCACCGTCGCGTCGTTCCTCCAGCGACTCGGTCGCACCGGACGGCGGGCGGGCACGACCCGCAACATGCTGTTCCTGACCACCGGCGACGGGATGCAGCTCCTCACGGCTGCCGGCATGCTGCACCTGTGGGCCCAGGGGTACGTCGAGCCCGTCGCTGCACCGCCGCTGCCGCTGCACCTGCTGGCACACCAGCTGCTCGCG
The DNA here is from genome assembly GCA_964429335.1 of uncultured Aquihabitans sp. Taxonomy (GTDB): domain Bacteria; phylum Actinomycetota; class Acidimicrobiia; order Acidimicrobiales; family Microtrichaceae; genus Dermatobacter. The sequence goes on along the minus strand of CAYSCB010000542.1, from coordinate 574 downwards.
TTCACGATCCAGGAGGGCCGCATCGGCCGACGGACCTGGCCCGAGGTGATCGGTCGCCTGCCCGTGTATCGGGCGGCCATCGAGTCCGGTGACGCCGAGGCGATCGTCGATCACCTCGTCCGGACCGGGATGCTGTTCGAGGACCAAGGGATGCTGTCGATCGGCCCCGAGGGTGAGCGCAGCTACGGGTTCCGACACTTCATGGAGCTCACATCGGTGTTCACCTCGCCACCGCTGTTCGTGATCCGCCATGGTCGCGAGGAGCTCGGCTACCTGGGCCCGATGTCGCTGCTGACCAACGATCGTTCGTACGCCACGGTGCTGCTGGCCGGCCGTAACTGGAAGATCACCAGCATCGACTGGAACCGACGGTTCGCGTGGGTCGAACCCGCCGACGGTGGCGGCCGATCCCGCTGGTTCGGCGGTGGCCGACCGCTCAACGCCACGCTGTGCGACGCCATCCGCGACGTCGCCTCGGGGGTGGACCCTGCGGGCGTGACGCTGACGGAACGGGCGCGTAACGCCCTGGCCGATGTGCGCTCCGAGCTCCGGTTCGCCGAAGCGCGACACCAGT
>CAYSCB010000541.1:0-1588 GCA_964429335.1 uncultured Aquihabitans sp. | reverse complement strand
GCGTCAGATCCAGAGCTGGTTGCAAGCGCGCAAGCCAACCGACCTCGCCGTCTTGAGCCGGGTGCAAGCAAGCTTGCTGCCCGTGCAGTTGCACCTGGCCAGTTGCAAGATCCCCTCGCGGGGAATCCTGGACGCCTCGGTGCTGCAGCGCACCGGCATGCGCACGGCCCTGGCCTACCTGCGACTGGCCAACGGGCGTTTCTGCGCGGCCGATCTGGGCGACGCTCTGCGACGTCCCAACCGCAAGCTTCGTCGCGAGATCGTCGAGGAGGCGGCGGCCTGCACCGACCTGTCCGGGCTGGAGCGGATGATGCGCTTTCTGGAGCCCTGGCCGGCCAGCCAGCTCGGCGACTTCGTGACCGAGAGCGAGGTCATCTACGACCACGACGACGGCACTGCCATTGAGTTGCTCACCGTGCAGGCCGAAGTCTTCGAGTGTGATTCCTGTGGCCTACGACTGGTCGGACCCGAGTACCTCGCGTCGGCTGGGCTCCCGGACTCCTTCGACGAACAGACCGAGTACGAGCCGGACTGGGGCGACTACGGCAATGACTAGCTAGCAGGGGGGGTATCGGAAATCCCCGCTCCTGCATCCTCTCCGCGCGCTTAGGTGGGCGTGGATGACGCCGCTGAGCTGACCGACCCGACGACCGACCCGCTGGCGAGCGACCTGGTGGTCGCGTGCGAGTCGGTCTGGCGAAGCATCCAGTCGCATCACCCCGAGCTTCCGCCGGTGGTGATGTTGCTGGGGACGGGAGTCGAGCGGGGGCGCCTGGTGAAGCTCGGCCACTGGTGGGGCGGCCGGTGGCTCGCGGACGGCGATGTCCGTGGCGAGGTCCTGCTCGCTGGCGAGGCCCTGCATCTGAAGCCCGAGGACGTGTTCGAGGTGCTGCTGCACGAAGCGGCGCACGGCATCAATGCCGCTCGGGGAGTCAAGGACACCTCGCGCGGAGGCCGGTACCACAACGCCCGATTCAAGACGACCGCCGTCGAGGTGGGCCTCGAAGTGGAACAGATGGACCCGTACGGGTTCGCGAAGACGTCGGTTCGACCGGACACAGCAGAGCTGTACTCGGCCGAGATCGAGCACCTTGCGACAGCGATGCGGATCGCCCGGCGGATCCCATCGACTGCTCTGACGAACGGGGACCTCGGTCCCCAGCGTGGGGACGGCCAGCCCAACGGGTCGGGGCCCGACGACGGCACCCGCCGTCAGCAGGTGAAGCCGGCTGAGTGCGGTTGCGGTCGGCGCATGCGGATGGCGCCGTCGGTGCTCGCTCAAGGGCCGGTCACGTGCGGGAACTGCGGCTCCGACTTCGTAGTGGACCGTGGAGTCGAGCGGTCAGCGTTACGGCCTCCCATCTCCGAAGGAGGGGAACCGAGCCCGAACGGCGCGGTCACATCCGACTCTCTTCAGCGAGCCGAGCGACTGCTGGCAGCGGAGGCGACCGCTGCCGATGGGCTCGACGTGGTCCTCCGACTCGGGCGATGGCGGGCGGGGTTCGACACCGATGTGGAACGCCCCATTCCAATCGCAAGCGAGAGCGACCGGGACCGCTGGACAAGTTTGGCTCGGGCTGTTCTCACC
>CAYSCB010000540.1:0-1588 GCA_964429335.1 uncultured Aquihabitans sp. | reverse complement strand
TCGACCTGTTCGAGATCAACGAGGCGTTCGCCGCCCAGGTGCTGCCGTCGGCCCGCCAGCTCGGCATCCCGATGGAGAAGCTGAACACCCGAGGCGGCTCGATCGCCCTGGGTCACCCGTTCGGCATGACCGGCGCCCGCATCATGACGACGCTGATCCACAACCTGCAGGAGTCCGACAAGACCTTCGGTGTGGAGACGATGTGCGTGGGCGGCGGCCAGGGCATGGCGATGGTCATCGAACGCCTGAGCTGAACCCGTGATCGCCACTGCGCTCGCCCAGACAGTCGGAGCGATCCTCCCGCTGGCGGTCGCGGTGGCGATCAGCCCCGTCCCGATCATCGCGGTGGTCATCATGCTCGGGACGCCACGGGCCCGCGCGAACGGACCTGCGTTCGCGTTCGGCTGGGTCGCCGGACTCGCCGTGGTAGCGACGCTCGTCCTGGTGCTGGCTGGGGTATCCGGTGCTGACGACCCCGGCTCGAGCGCTGCCACAGGGACCGACTGGGTGCAGGTCGCGCTCGGGGTCGTGCTGCTGGTGCTGGCCGCCAGGCAGTGGCGCAGCCGGCCGGCTCCGGGCGAGCAGGCCGAGCTCCCCGGTTGGATGGAGAAGGTGGACCACTTCGGACCGGGAGAATCCGTCGGGGCGGGCGTCGTCCTGTCGGCGGCCAACCCCAAGAACCTGCTGCTCGCGGTCTCGGCCGGCGCCACGATCGGCCAGGCAGGGCTCTCGGGCGGCCAGGACGTCATCGCTGTTGCTATCTTCGTGGTGATCGGCTCGCTCACCGTCGCGGGAGCCGTCATCTACTCGTTCGTGGACCGGAAGGGCTCAGCGCAAGCACTCGCGAGCGTGAAGTCGTTCATGGCCGCCAACAACGCCGTGATCATGACGGTGCTGCTCGGGGTGATCGGTGCCAAGGTGCTCGGTCAGGGCATCGGCGGAGCGTTCAGCTGAGACCCTGTCAGCTGGCGCCGTAGACCGGCGTCGGTGCCGTCGCCTCCGCAATGAGGTCGGCCACCACCGGTCCGATCTCCTCCGGCTCCCACCGGGCGCCCTTGTCGAAGCGGGGACCGTGGCGGTAGCCCTCGGCGATGCCGATGATCCCGCCCTCGACCTCGAAGACCCGACCGGTGACATCGGCGGACTCGGCCGAGCCGAGCCACACGACGAGCGGCGACACGTTCTCCGGTGCCATCGCGTCGAACGCACCCTCGGCGACCTCGGCCATCATGTCCGCGAACGCCTCCTCGGTCATCCGTGTCCGCGCTGCGGGAGCCAGCGCGTTGGCGGTCACGCCGATCCGTCCGAGCTCGGCTGCCTGCACCAGGGTCAGGCTCGCGATCGCGCCTTTGGCCGCCGAGTACGCAGCCTGGGCGATCGAACCCATCAGCCCGGCACCCGAGGACGTGTTGATGATCCGCGCGTCGACCGGCTCACCGGCCTTGGAGCGCGCCCGCCAGTACGTCGCTGCGTGACGCGCCGGTGCGGCGTGGCCCAACACGTGCACCCGCAGCACCGCCTCCCACTCGGCGTGCTCGGAGTTCACGAACATGCGGTCACGGACGATGCCGGCGTTGTTCACCACGAC
>CAYSCB010000539.1:0-1589 GCA_964429335.1 uncultured Aquihabitans sp. | reverse complement strand
TTGATCGTGTCGCCGTTGATGCCCTCGGTGCCCTGGTAGTCGGTGCAGTCGACCGCCGGATCGATGAACGCGGCGTTCTCGGCCCCCTTGTCACCGGCCGTCGTCGTGGTCGAGTCGGAGGTGTCGTCCCGGCCGCCGCACGCTGTGGCCGCAATCGTCGTGACGGCGACCAGCGCAGCCGCCCAGGCCCACCCGCTTCGACGTCGTCCGTTCCCGTGCATGATGCCTCCTGCTGGTTGTGGATCCACTGTCAGATCTCGGGTCCCCCGTCTCGGACCTCGGGTCAGGTCTCCGTCGGTCGAGTCGATGCGCCCTCGACCACGCTAGCGGGACCGGCCGTGGCCGATGCCGCATCGACACGACGACGGGCCGCACGCTTCGTGACCAGCGTCCGCCACCAGCCGACGATCCCGCCCGGCGCGACGAGCATCAACACGATGAGCAGCGCGCCGAGTATGACCGGCGTCGCCGGCTGGAGCCGGTCGGGCAGCTCCGGTGACAACACGTCGATGAACACGCCGTAGGCGACCGCACCGATCGCCGGGCCGATCACGCTCGCTGCGCCGCCGACCACCACGGCGATCAGGAAGTAGATCGACACCGCGATCGTGAAGCTCGACGGGTTCACCCGCACGTTGTTCAACGCGAACACCGCACCACCCAGCCCGGCCATCGCGGAGCTCACCCCGAACGTGAGGATCTTGACCCGAGCGACGTGGATGCCCGACACCTCCGCCGCCGTCTCGTTGTCCCGCACCGCGACGAGTGAGCGGCCGGTGCGAGAACGCACGATGTTGCGTGTCACCACGAACACGATGACGGTCAGGGCGAGGAAGACGTAGTACTTCCACTGGTCCGGGGCGAGCCCGCCGAACGGCGAGGTGAGCTGGATCGGCCGTTCGACGACGCCACGTGGCGTCTCCTGCGGCGAGGTGATCGACAGGCCGGAGGCGCCGCCGGTGACCGACGAGAACTGCTCGATGAGCAACGGGAACAGCGTCGCCACCGCCAACGTCACGAGTGCCAGGTAGAGGCCCTTGATCCGCAGGGCGGGCAGACCGACCGCGATGCCGACGACGAAGCAGATGACCGCCGCGAGCACGACCGCGATCCACAACGGCACCCCCGCGTCGGTGATGAGCAGCGCGACGCTGTAGGCACCGATCCCGTAGAGCGCGCCGTGACCGACCGAGATCTGGCCGTTGTAGCCGGTCAGCAGGTTGAGGCCGCTCGCCGCGATCGCGATCGCCATCCAACCGACGAACTGCTCGTTGCGGAACGCCGGGGACTGCAGGGGCATCGCGATCAGGACGATGCCGACGACGACGCCAGCGACGATGCGCCCGACCGGCACCCGTCGTGAGGCAGCAGGTGCTGCGGATGGATCCTGCGTCGACACGGTCTGCTCGCTCATACCCTGCGCACCTGTTGACGGCCGAACAGGCCCTGCGGGCGGAACAGCAGCACCGCGAGGATCAGGATGAACGCCGGCGCGAGCGGGATCTTCGCGAAGCCCGGCACGTACTGCGGCACCACCGACGAGGCGATCCCGACGACGAAGCCGCCGACGACCGCACCGAGCAGGCTGT
>CAYSCB010000538.1:0-1592 GCA_964429335.1 uncultured Aquihabitans sp. | reverse complement strand
CTCCAGAGGGGCAGTTGCTCGATTTGATTGGCGACGACCTGCCTTGAAGTTTCCAATATTGGTGCTGCGAGTAGCCTTGAGTCTCAACAAGAGGAGCCGTTCCTCGGCGGGCGATCTTGGACGATCGCAGCGGTCTCGGAGTGCGTCGAGCGATCCTCTAGATCGCTTCGACACACTCATGCCATTGCTCGCGCACGCTGGCCCAGTCCGAACGCTGGGCAACTCGACTTGCAGCAAGTGCACACCTCCTCGCAGTGGCAGGTTGCTCGAGCAATTGAACCATGGCCCAAGCCATCGCCTCGGGGTCACGGGCCGGGACGAGCAACGCGGCCTCGCCGTCGGCCAGTAGGTCCGGTACTCCGCCGACGTCCGTGCTGACGACCACCAGTCCTGACGCTGCCGCTTCGAGCACCGTGACCGGAGCGTTGTCCACGACGTTCGTGTTCAAGAAGATGTCGTGATCCCGAAAGAGCGCCGCCTTCTGATCACCGGAGACGAACCCCGGGAACCGGACGACCTCTTCGACCTGCAAGTGCCCGGCGAGTGCCCTGGTCTCGTCGAGCAGACCCTTGTCCTGGCCGGCCATGGTGAGCTGCGCGTCGACTCCCGAGTCCCGAAGCGACGCCAGCACCCGCACCGCCGACGCTGGGTCGTAGAGCTCGTGGAACGTGCGCATCCACAACAGCCGCGGCTGCAACGGTGAGCGGACCCGGAACTCGTAGTCGCCCAGATCCAGGACGTTGGGGATGACCCGGACGTCGTCGACGAACGCCTCCGCCCATCGGCCCAGATACGCGGTCGGGGCGACGACCGCGCCCGCGGAACGCAGGACGCGTCCCGCCCAGCGAGGGTGACGCCGGCCCAGGGAAGGAAGGTCACCTCCGTGCAACCAGGCGACCGAAGGGATCCGCAGCGTCCTCGCCAACGACAGCGACTCGTCAGCCAGGGCGAACGCCCGTCCGCTGAAGACCGACACGACCGCCACGTCGACCCTGCGACGCCAGCGGCACAGGTCCCACGCATGGTCTGCGGCCCGGCGCAGCGGGCTCAACTCGGTCGACGAGATGAACGTCGGGTGGCCCTCGGCGGCGAACAGGCCGGCCAACACCTCCCCCTGGGTGGTGACCCACCCCTCATGGCGACCGAGCACGGGACCCAGGAAGGCGAACGCGACCATCAGATCTCAACACAGGTGGAGCGAACGAACTCCTCGACGGCCTCGACCGAGTGCCCCGCCCCGAAGAGCCGCCCGAAGATCTCGATCGACATGAGCTTCGCCCGGTCATAGGGCTGATGCCACTCGGCGATCTCACGGTCGAAGGAACGTCCGGCTCCGAAGGCGTCGGCAGCCCAACCGCCCCGAAAGGCCCCGGGCCGGATCTGCACGCCGTGGAGGCCGGGGGTGGCGAAGCGGCTCTTGCAGCGGGCGGCTGGGTCCTCATCCAGGTAGGAGCAGGCGATCGCCCGCACCGGGGCCTTGTCGACCACGAACGGGTGCTTGGGGTCGTGAACCGCCCGCGATCGCCGGAGCCTCCACCGCACCGGCAGGTTGAGCGCGAACTTCACGACGTCCTCGTCCAGGAACGGAAACC
>CAYSCB010000537.1:0-1597 GCA_964429335.1 uncultured Aquihabitans sp. | reverse complement strand
GCGGCCCCCGGCTCCCAAAGCCGGTGCGCTACCAGGCTGCGCCACGTCCCGTGGGGCGTGAGGTTACCGGCGGCTGCGATCCTGTTGCGATGGGGAGGGGTCACGACGGCAGCTGTAGGCTCCCGTCCCTGTGAAAGCCACGCTCGAACCCGTTCCCGACACTCCCGACCTGGAGCCGAAGGTCAAGCTCGTCGTCCACGTGGAGGAGGCCGAGCTGACGCCGGCCATCGACGCGGCGTGGAAGGAGATCGCCAGGGAGGTCAAGATCCCGGGATTCCGGCCCGGCAAGGCGCCGCGGGCGTTGATGGAGAAGCAGTTCGGGTCGGGCTACGCCCGTTCGGAGGCACTCAACCAGGCGCTTCCCGAGTTCTACACCGAGGCGGTGATCACCCACGACGTGGACGTGATCTCCCGACCGGAGCTCGACATCACCGAGGGCCAGGAGTCCGGCGACGTCACGTTCACCGCAGTCGTCGGAGTCCGTCCGACCGTCACCGTCGCCGGATACGGCGGCCTCCGTGTCGAGGTCCCCAGCCCCGAGGTCCCCGAGGAGGAGGTCGACGAGCAGGTCGACCGCCTCCGCGCGCAGCACGGCGAGCTCGAGACGGTCGATCGTCCGGCCGGCGAGGGCGACTTCGTCACGATCGACATCCATGGCAGCCAGGACGGCGAGGAGCTGGAGGGCCTCACCGCGGATGACTACCTGTACGCCGTCGGCTCCGGGATGATCGCGTCGGAGTTCGACGAGAACCTGACCGGAGCGAAGGTCGGCGACATCCTGGAGTTCCCGGCGGAGCACCCTGATCCCGACGAAGCCGCGGTCGACTTCCGGATCCTCGTCAAGGAGGTCAAGGAGCGCGTCCTGCCGGAGGCGACCGATGAGTGGGCGGCCGAGGCGTCGGAGTTCGACACCCTCGAGGAGCTTCGGGCCGACATCCGCAAGCGACTCTCCGAGGGGCGCGAGCAGCAGACCCGGACTGCGGTCCGATCCGGCCTGACCAGCGAGCTGGCGAAGCTGGTCGACGAGGAGATCCCCGAGCCGCTGATCGCCGGTGAGGTGCAGATGCGGTTGCAGAACATGCTCATGCGGCTGCAACAGCAGGGGATCGGACTGGACGACTACCTGCGCGTCATCGGCCAGGAACCCGAGGAGTTCATGGCGTCGATGCGGACCACCGCCGAAGAGGGCGTGAAGGTGGACCTCGCACTCCGTGCCGTCGTCGCAGCCGAGGGGCTCGCCACATCCGACGCGGAACTCGACGAGTTCGTCGAGGGCATGATCGGTGACGCGGAGGTCACCCTCGACGAGGCACGGGAGCAGTTGCGGAGCAGCGGACAGCTCTCGGCGGTACGCTCCGACCTTGCAGCGGACAAGGCCGTGGCGTGGCTGATCGAGCACGCGGAGGTGGTCGATCCCGACGGCAAGCCCATCGACGAGCGATTCCTGCAGCTCGACGACCACGATCACCACCATCACGATCACGACCACGATCACCACGACCACGACCACGATCACGACTGACCGAGAGACCAGGAGCGCCCCGAGTGCCCCCCACCCAGCCGCAGAGCTACCTCGTCCCCAACGTCATCGAGCAGA
>CAYSCB010000536.1:0-1623 GCA_964429335.1 uncultured Aquihabitans sp. | reverse complement strand
ATGCGTTCGGACCGAGCTCGATCGGTTGGGTGAGCTCGAAGGTCGCGTTCGGGAACTGACCCGTGCCGAGCGCCTCCTGGACCCGGCGATCACGGAAGCCGGAGGAGTCGTTGCTGGTGAGCTTCGTGAGATCGACGGTGAAGCTCGCCTCGGTCACCTTCGTGCCCTCGATCTTCATCGTGCCGGTGACGGCGTTGGTCCGGCCAACCGCTGTGTTGGCGCCGACGTTCACGAGGTTCTCCTGGATCCGGAACCCGACGAAGGTGCCGGTGGCCGACTCGTAGTCGAACGCCCCGCTCGTGGCATCGACGGTCCAGGTGCCGTCGACGGAGGAGCCCCCCGCCGTGTCATCGGATCCGGATCCGTCGTCGTCGGTGCTCGAGGTCACTCCCTTCGCGGCGGTGTCGAGGTTCACCTCGGGTGGGCTGTCGTCACGGAGGAACCACCAGAGTCCACCGGCGGCGAGTGCCAGGACGACGATGACGACAGCGACGATCGCGGGCTTCGACCGCTTCGACATCGCGGCATCGTAGGGAACCTGACCGGACAAGGTGCGTCGACGGTGGGTCGAGGGTTGGGTTGGACCACGGTCGGTTCCGGACCGGAGTCTGGTAAGAACCTCGTCGAGCACGCACAGGGGGACCGCACGTGAGCATCGACTTCAGCCTCCCGCCCGAGATCGAGGAGATCCGCGGCCGGGTCCGGGCGTTCATCGACGAGGTCGTCAAGCCGACCGAAGCCCGGATCAACGACGAGAAGCTCGAGGAGACCGACCGCGACACCTACATCCACCTCCTGTTGGACATGCGCGCCCAGGCCTACGAGGCGGGTCTGTGGCTGCCGCACATGCCGGCCGAGTGGGGCGGCATGGGGCTCGGCCACGTCGAGCTCGCGATGGTGCAGGCCGAGGCGGCCCGGACGTACTACGGGTCGTGGGTGCTCAACTGCCAGGCGCCCGACGAGGGCAACATGCACACGCTGTTGCACTGGGCGACCGACGAGCAGAAGCAGAAGTACCTCAAGCCGCTGTGCGACGGTCGGTCGTGGTCGTGCTTCGCGATGACCGAGCCGGAGGTCGCCGGGTCGGACCCGACCCTCATCCGCACCCACGCCTACCAGGACGGTGAGGAGTGGGTGATCAACGGCCACAAGTGGTTCATCTCCAATGCCCACCGTGCCAACTTCGCCATCCTCATCGCCCGCACCGAGGACGATCCGGACCTGCCGCAGGCGGCCAACACGGCGTTCCTCGTCGACATCCCGTCGCCGGGTTGGACCGAGGTCCGTCAGATCGAGACGATGCACGGCTCGACCGGCCACTCCGAGATCCGCATCGAGGACCTGCGCGTGCACGAGTCCCAGATGCTCGGCGGACGCGGTCAGGGCCACCAGCTCGGCCAGTACCGGCTCGGGCCAGCCCGTCTGGCGCACTGCATGCGGTGGATCGCGCAGGCGGAGACAGCGCTCGACATGATGGTCGACCGGTCCCTCAACCGGTTCTCCCACGGGTCGCTGCTGGCGGAGAAGCAGGGGATCCAGTGGATGATCGCGGACTCCACGATGGAGCTCTACCAGGCCAAGCTGATGGTCCTGCACGCCGCGTACCGGATCGACAACGGACTG
>CAYSCB010000535.1:0-1631 GCA_964429335.1 uncultured Aquihabitans sp. | reverse complement strand
ACGGCGCGTCGAGGTGGTGCATGGCGATGGCGCGGGTCTGGACGTTGGTTCCGACACCCATGGTCTCGGTTGATCCGATCAGGACCGAGACGGTGCCGTCGCGACACGCGGCGAAGAGCTTGGCCTTGGCGACGTCGGTCTTGGCGTCTTGCATGTAGCGAATCGAGCCGTGGTCGACACCGCGGCGGACGAGCAGGGCGCGGAGCTCGTCGTAGGCGTTCCATCCGTCGGCGGCGGGGGTGGAGACGTCGCAGAACACGAGCTGGAGCGCGCCCGGGCGGAGGGTGAGCTGGTTGGTCTCGTCGGTGTAGCGATGGTCGCGGGTGGCGTGATGGATCGCGGCGATTCGCTGTGCGGCCACAGTCAGCTTGCCGCTGTCGGTCGGCGCGTCTTCGCCGACGAGTCGGAGGTCAAGCGCGGCCCGCCGGCCGTCGCCGGTGACCTTGAGCATGTTGTCCTCGCTCGGGTCGACTGCCCGATTGCGGATTCGTTCGGCACGCGAGGCAAGGTCGGCCACGTAGTCGACGAGGACGTCGCTGGGTTCCACGACGACGGTCTCGGCCTGGCCGCCGGCGAGCGATGGGACCGGAAGGTCGAGGTCCTCGTTCGTGCGGACGTCCGCGACTTGCCGGTAGAGGGTGAGCAACTCGGGGACGTTCTGGAACCGGGCGAACCGCGTCTGCATCCGGTAGGAGGCGCCGTCGGGTGCGAGCTCCAAGGCGGTGTGGGTGCGACCAAAGTTCGCCGCCCAGGCGTCGAAGGCGCGGAGGTCGACGCTGGCGAGGAGGTCGGGGTGGAGGTAGCTCTGCATGACCCACAGCTCTGCCATCGAGTTCGCCACCGGAGTGGCGGTCGCGAAGGTGACGACGCGAGGCCCGTGCAACCGACGGAGTGCCCACAGCTTGGAGTCGAGGTCCTGGGCGCGCTGGGAGCCTGTGTTGGCGACGCCGTCGATCGAGGAGTCGACGCGGCGGTTCTTGTAGGCGTGGGCTTCGTCGACGAAGAGATAGTCGATGCCGGTCTCCTCGAACCTGACGCCGTCGTCCTTGGTGTGCTCGGAGAGGAGCCGCTTGTAGGTCTCCTCCATCTGGGCGATGCGCCGCTCAAGCTTCTTGATCGAGAGTCCCTTGCCGTCCTTCGAGCCGTCGAGGGCGGTGCGAGCGGTGGCGATCTCTTCGCCGAGATAGTCGGTCATGAGGTCGCGGCCGAGAGGAAGCCGCGCAAACCCGGACTGGGTGAACACGATGCCGTCCCAGTCTCCGGTCGCGGCCCTGGCGACGAACTCCTTGCGTCGGGCTTTGGAGAGCCGATCTCGGTCGGCGACGAGGATGCGAGCGGTCGGGTAGAGCTGGAGCCACTCGCGGGAGAACTGGTCGAGCATGTGGTTCGGGACCACCACCGCGGGCTTGGACGCTGAGCCGAGTCGGCGTAGCTCCATCGCGGCCATGACCATCGTGGCGGTCTTGCCGGCGCCGACCGCGTGGGCCAGCAGGGCGCGGCCGTCGGTGAGGATGCGGGCGACCGCGGCGCGCTGGTGGTGGCGAGGGGTGAAGGTGCCGGCGAGGCCGGGCAGGGTCAGGTGGTCGCCGTCGTGGTTCGGGAGGACGGTCGAGGAGAACAGCTCGTTGTAG
>CAYSCB010000534.1:0-1645 GCA_964429335.1 uncultured Aquihabitans sp. | reverse complement strand
GGGACCGTGGTCACGAACCACACGTACGTGGTGACCGGGACCAGCTTCACCTATCCGGGGACCACGACCTGCGGTTGGGCGATCAAGTTCCAGAGCAACATCAGCGTCACCATCGCCGGCGTCACGAGCGCCCCCTCCCCCTGGATGCAGCGATGAGACCGAGACGGGTGCAGCACATCCGTTCACAGGGATCGCAGTCCGGGTACGCGCTGCTCATCGTATTGGCACTCATCACGCTGACCGGTGTCGTCATCGCAGCCCTCCTCGGCATGTCGATGACGATGGCTCGAACGGTGTCGGCGCTGGACCGCTCCGCAGCTGACCGGCGCGCTGCCGACGGCGCGCTCACCGCTGCACTCGCCCAGATGCGGGTGAACCCGTCGACATCCGGGACCGGCGACGCCTGTGCCCACGGCACGCGACCGCCGGTTGGGACGATCCTGTTCGACCAGGGTGATCCCGACCCCACCGACGACGTGTCGGTGGACGTGACCTGCACCCCTGAAGCCGCCCTCGACACCGGAGCGGTCGCTGCGACGAAGGCGGGCGGCGTCATCGACGTGATCGGACAGACCCCGTACACCGGGGGCGTCGCCTGGTCGACCAACTGCTCCCCCGGCTCCCCCGGTCCCGGCTGCTTCCCCTGGCAGCTGACCATGGGCGTGATCCCGTGGATGACGTTCGGCTCCCAGCTCTCGACGCTCGGACCGACGCTGGTGCACAGCGGCCCGCAGCCCCTTCGCCTCGCTGCCGACGTCGAGGTGGCTCGCAGCGCAGCGGCCGCACGGAACCCCACCGACGCACCTGCTGCGATCCAGGTCGGTGGCCAGTACGAGCAGGGCATCACCGGCCCGTTCTCGATCCAGGGCGGCGGCGCCTGCGGCGTGCTGGGGCGAACGCACCCATGGGGTGCGCCCGGCGCCCGGGTGCTCGACGCCGACATCGACCCGGCCTGCGACGCCGCCGCGCCGAAGGTCCTCGATCCCGACCCGGTCGGACCGACCCCGCCGTTCCCCGTCCCGTCCGACCGGCCGACCGTACCGACCTGCCCCGGCGGCCAGAACGTCGTCACGTTCGCCCCCGGCACCTACGACAGCACCGCCACCGCGGCCCTCAACCACCTGCTCGGTGGCAGCTGCACGAACCGCACGTTCTGGTTCCAGCCCGGCACCTACTCCTTCGACATCGACGATCCCGCCGTCGCCGCTGCGGACCGCCATCGACTGGTCATCGACGACCCGACCGCGAAGGTGGTCTTCGGCGCCCCGCATGGCTGGTCCGTGACCACCGGACCTGCGACGTCGGACTTCCCGGTCGCGTGCGATCCGGCCGTCTCCGGGGCATCGATCGCCCTGACCGGCCGTTCGGCGATCGCCCAGCGGCAGGGACGGGTCGCCATCTGCCCCGCGATGTCCCCGACCGGGACCGCGTACCCGGCAGTCGTGCAGACAAACTCCGCTCCGAGCGACGAGCGACCGATCTCGGTGACCTCGACCGACTTCACCCCCGCGCAGAACCTCGTAGCGCCCGCGTCCGACGGCGTCGTCGCAACCAGCAAGCCGTTCTCCTGCAGCGCATGGGCGGCGACGTGCACCACCGCGGCACAGACCTTCACCACCATCTGGCGCAACGGCGGCACCGCCCC
>CAYSCB010000533.1:0-1646 GCA_964429335.1 uncultured Aquihabitans sp. | reverse complement strand
ACGAGCTGAAACGGGTGGATCGGCGACTCGATGAAACCGAATCGCCGGTAGAAGGCCACTGCCTCGCCACCGATCGCGTCGACCAGCAGCGCTCGCCCGCCGATCAGCTCAGCACCGCTCGCAGCGCTGAGCAGGGCCTCTCGCAACAGCTCGGCACCCCAACCGAGACCCTGGTAGTCGGAGTCGATCGCGAATCGACCCATCCGCACCACAGGAATGGGTTCGGGGGCTCGCCGGCCTACCGACGGCGGTGCGTGGTCCTTGAGCACGCTGCCGGCCGACAGGCAGTAGTAGCCGGCGATTCGGTCGTCCCGGTCATCGTCGAGCAACAGATAGGTGACGGCGTCATGTGACTCCATGCTCTGGCGAGCCTGCATCGCGAGCCACCGGTCGAGCGATGGCTCACCACAGAAGAACGCCGCCCGCTGCACCTTCGTCGGGGAGACGATGTCGTAGCGGGCGAGACGCACTCGAAGATCAGCGGGTGATCCGCTGCGGTCGAGCGAAGAGCTCGACCAGACGTGGATCCGGTCGGGCGGGCTCGTCGAGCAAGCGGATGAACTCGTCCCACGTGCCCTCGTGGACGACGAAGTCCCGCTGGTCCGCGAGCACCTCGTGAGCACGCTCGATCGCCGCGGTGGTGAGGAACTCGCTGAGCGACTGCCCCGTCTGCTCGGCAGCGCGGCGAATGAGCTCGTCGTCAGCGGCACGGAGGCGCACGTTCATGCGGGAGTCCTTCGTGGGGGCAGGCATCGTTGACCTCGATTCGACTGCCGGCGCTCGATCGGCAGCGTTCGTATGTCGAGACTGTACATACATCCGGTGCCGGGGCCAACCAGTGAGCGGCCGATGTGCAGCCGCCCCACCCGTCACCGATGAACCCATCGCCTCCAGACGAGCTCCGTTCCCTTGTGGACGACAGATGTCGCACAGGGGTGGTTCGCCAGCCCTCGACACGCCGAGATCTCGTCCGCGCCGATCGCGGCATGACACACTCGGACGATGCTGATCGTCCGGGGGACCAAGAAGCTGCGGGACCGGGTGAAGGCGACACCGGCCGCCGGACCCGACGACGAGTCGACGACCCTGCTCGGCGACTGGTTCGTCAACGCGTTGTTCTGGAAGCCGCAAGTGGCGATGCTCGTCAACAGCCGCACGTTCCTTCCCGTCTACCTTCCCCTCGCTCCGGCCAAGACGCTGCTCGACCGCCTCCCCGACGCCATCGAGTCGACGCTCCGACACCACGGCGTCCCCGAAGAGATCATCGCCACCGAGCGCGCCGCGATGGGCGAGGTCCGCATCGCTCCGACCAACGACCGCAGCGTCCTGGGTGTGATGAACGAGTTCGCCTACCTGGGTGAGGTCTTCATGGCCACCGACCGACTCGACCTCGAGGCCTTGTCGATGAGGATGTCCGACATCATCGTCAGCCCGCTGACCGAACGGGCCGGGACACCAGCACGCGAGCTGTCGGTGGTACTCGGCATCGACACCGCACGGGCTGACCGGCGCAATCCGCTCGCCGAGGTGATCGACCTGTTCGGCGCCGGGCGGGGGCAGGCACCGCAGGTCGTCACACCCGAAACCGCTGAGAGGTTCAGCGGATAGGTTCCGCCTTGGGAGACCAGCGGTTTCGCCAGTCGATG
>CAYSCB010000532.1:0-1649 GCA_964429335.1 uncultured Aquihabitans sp. | reverse complement strand
TCGCCGTCGGCATCGACTACAGCCTCTTCATCGTCTCCCGCTACCGGGAGGAGCGCGAGGACGGCCATGACGTCGAACACGCGCTGGCCAACACGCTGTCGACCGCCGGCAAGGCCGTGTTCCTCTCCGCGCTCACCGTCGTGATGTCGCTCGCGGCGGTGTTCCTCGTGCCGGTCATGGTGTTCCGCTCGATGGCGCTCGGGATGATCCTCGCCGTCGTCGCCGTCGCGCTTGCGTCGCTGACGTTGCTGCCGGCGGTGCTCGCAGCGATGGGCGACCGGGTCCTCGTGAGCAAGGGCCACGACGACCCTGACCGCATCGCCGAGGGGCGTTGGACCCGGTGGACCTCCGGTGCGCTGCGCCACCCCAAGGCCACCCTGTCCGCCGGCCTGCTCGTCCTGCTCGCACTCGCCGCCCCCGCCGTCGGCATGCGACTGGGCATGCCCGGTGCCCGCGTGGTCGACGAGGGACGTTCCAGCCGTGACGGCTACGAGATGGTCGTCGAGTCCTTCGGTCCCGGCGCCGCAGCGCCGCTGTTCATCACCGTCCCCGCGACCGAAGCCGAGAAGGTGGTGGCTGCCGTCGCTGCGGACACCGGTGTCGCCGACGCCCGGATCGTCTCGGCGCCGGCCGAGTCGGGGCGCACCGTCGTGCGGGTCACGCCCACCACGGCGGTCGACACGCAGGAGACCACCGACCTCGTCGCCCGCATGCGGACCGAGGTGGCGGAGGTGTCACCCGATGCGCTCGTCGGCGGGCCTGCAGCGCAGAACCACGATCTCACCGACGTGCTCACCGGACGTGCCCCGTGGGCGATCGCCGTCATCATGGTCGTGGCGTTCGCGCTCCTGCTGCTCGTGTTCCGCAGCCTGACGATCGCGCTGTCGTCGATCGTGTTGAACCTCGTCAGCGTGGCCGCCGCGTTCGGCTTCGCCACGATCGTGTTCCAGCACGGCATCGGTGCCGGCCTGATCGGCATCGAGCACCAGGGCTTCGTGGACGCGTGGGCACCGTTGTTCTTCTTCGCCCTGCTGTTCGGACTGTCCATGGACTACCAGCTGTTCCTGCTCGCAGCCATCCGTGAGCGCTACGAGTCGACCGGTGACACCGCCACCGCCATCCGGGAGGGCATCGCCCGGACGGGACGGCCGATCACCAACGCTGCGCTGATCATGATCGTGGTGTTCATCGCGTTCGGCGTGACCGGTCCGATCCCACCGACCGAGCTCGGCATCACCCTGGCGCTCGCCGTGCTGCTCGACGCGACCGTCGTGCGGATGATGCTGGTGCCGTCGCTCATGGGCCTGCTCGGCGAACGCAACTGGTGGTTGCCGAAGTGGATGGCGAAGCGCCTGCCCACAGTCACCTTCAAGCACTGACACCTTCAAGCACTGACACCTTCGAGCACCCGTCCGTGACGGCGCGCCCGTGACGCGGGTCGGCACCCGTGCGAGACTGCTCGGCGATGAGCTCGGCGAACGGCGGGACCAGCACGGCGTCGTCGGCTCCCCCACCTGCCCCGGCGCCCGCTCTGCCGACCGCACGGCCGGCCACGGCGCCGCCGGGGTTCCACATCCTCGCCAAGCCGACGGGGCCGATCTGCAACCTCGACTGCGAGTACTGCTTCTTCCTCTCCAAGGAGACGCTCT
>CAYSCB010000531.1:0-1654 GCA_964429335.1 uncultured Aquihabitans sp. | reverse complement strand
CGGCTGATACCGCGCTCCGACAACCACACCAGCCAGACGGTGGATCGAGGCTGAGGAGGTGCAGCGCTCGGGCAGGTAGGGTCAGTCCGATCGCGCACGAAGGAGCCCGGAGCCCGAACCATGCACGTCCACCAGCCGACGCCCCGAGAGATCGAACAGCTGCTCACCGACCAGGGTGATGCCCGCGTGTCCATCTACCTCAGCACATCACCGGTGACGGACCGGACCGAGCCGGAACGCATCGCCTACAAGGAAGCGGTGTCCACGGCCATCACCGAACTGAACGAGATGGGAGTCGAACGGCGCCGCGTCGAGGAGTTCGACGAGCTGCTCACCGAGCTCGACGACCACCACGAGTACTGGGACCACCAGGCGCGCACCCTTGCGGTGTTCACCGACGGTCGATCGATCCGGACCTTCCACCTCGCCAACGAGCTGACGCCGCAGGTCAAGGTCAGCCAGCGCTACTTCGTCAAGCCGCTGCTCCGGTCGGTCACGTTCCCCCAGGCCTGCTTCGTCCTGGCGCTCGCCGAAGGTTCGGTCCGTCTGCTCGAGCTCGGACCCGACTACGGGCCGATCGAGGTGGATGTTCCGGGCCTGCCCGGCAGCGCAGCGGACGCGACCCATCCCCACAAGGTCATCGACCACGCTCAGCGGGGTGGCGACAGCGGCGCGGAGGGCAAGACCCGCATCCGTCAGTACGCCCGGGCGGTCGACCACGCGATCCGACCAGTCGTCCGCGGCAACGACCTGCCGCTGCTGCTCGCTGCGACAGAGCCGACCGCCAGCATCTTCCGTGAGGTCAACACCTCACCGGAGCTCGCTGCGGTCGGCATCGACGGCAGTCCCGAGCGGATCGACGGCCAGGAGATGGCCGAACAGGCCCGGGAGGTGCTCGACCGCGTGTACGGGCAGGACCTCGCAGCGCTCGCTGAGCTGTTCTCGCTCCGCGAGGGCCAGGGTCGCGTGCTGACCGACGTCGCCGAGCTGGCCCGCGCCGCAGCGTACGGCCAGATCGACACGCTGGTGGTCGACATCGACCAGATCGTGTGGGGCACCGTCGACGACGACGGCGCAGTCCGGTTCACCGATTCCAGCTCGGACGGCGCCCACGACATCGTCGACGACATCGTCCGGATGGTGCTCGCTGCGGACGGTCGTGTGCTGGCTGTCCGCTCCGAGGACGTCCACGGTGGTGGCGCCGCCGCTGCCCTGCTGCGCTACAGCTGGTTCGGTTCGGCCTGAGCGAGCGTCCGTCCTCAGATCTGCTGCGACTGCCGCAGCCGTGCGTGGGCGCCATGCAACCCGAACGAGATGAACAGGTCGGACAGGCCGCGCGCCAGCGCCGCCGCGGCCACCCACACGACCAGGAGGAAGACCGCCCGACCGATGTACGCGACGGCCCAGAACCCGATCAGCACCTCGATGACGCCGATCACCAGCCGCAACCACCAGAGCTCGTCGGCGTCCCGGGTCATGAACGAGACGACGATCTCGAAGATGCCGATGAGGAGCAGGTACCAGGCGAGGACCGCTGCCAGCACGACGAAGGTCTGCTTCGGCCACACCACCGCGACGACACCGGCGCCGATGCTGATCAGCCCGAACGTGACGTGGACCCACTTCCAGGACCGCACCATCACCGCGAGGACGG
>CAYSCB010000530.1:0-1660 GCA_964429335.1 uncultured Aquihabitans sp. | reverse complement strand
GCCGCGCCCTTGCGTCGGCCGCCCTGGTTGACCGCCGCGACGGAGCTGTCGAGGGTCTTGAGCCACGGGACGATGCCGTTGGACAGCCCGTTGGTGCCGCGGATCAGCGAGCCACGCGAGCGGATCCGACTGTAGGACAGCCCGATGCCGCCGGCGTGCTTGGACAGACGGGCGACGTCGCGGTAGCGGTCGTAGATCGCGTCGAGGTTGTCCTCCGGGGAGTCGAGCAGGTAGCAGCTCGACATCTGCGGGTGCGCGGTGCCGGAGTTGAACAACGTCGGCGAGCTGGGCAGGTACTCGAGGCCGGAGATGAGCTCGTAGAACTCGATCGCCTCCTCCGGTGTGCGTGACAGACCACACGCCACGCGCAGCAGGAAGTACTGCGGGGTCTCGATGACCCGACGGGTCTCGGGGTGGCGCAGCAGGTAGCGGTCATAGACGGTGCGGAGACCGAAGAACTCATACAGCCAGTTGCGGTCCGCGAGCACGGCGTCGTTGAGCTTGCGTGCGTTGGCGGCGACCATCGCGGCGGTCTCGTCGCCGATGATCCCCTGCAGGTTGCCGAGGGCGATCGACTGGCTGAAGGAGTAGATGTCCTGGTTCTGGACCTCCTTGTCGATCACCGTCGCCAGCAGCCGCGCGGCCAGCCGCGAGTAGTTGGGCTCCTCGGCGATGAGGGACGCCGCCGTGCGGATCGACAGCTCGTCGAGCTCCTCGGTCGTCGCACCGTCGACCAGTCCCGAGATCGTGCGGGTGGCGACGCGCATCGGGTCGACGTGGTCGAGGCCGGCAGCGCAGCGGGCGACCGCCCGGACGATCTTGTTGAGGTCGACCGGCTCGAGGCTGCCGTCGCGCTTGCGCACCTGCATCGCCGAACCCGTCGCCGAGTCCATCGGCTCCGGACCCGCCACGACCTGCACCGGCCGTTCGAACATCTCCTGAACCAACACGTCCTGGTCGAGTGCCACCTCGATCCCCCTTCCTGCGCGCCCTGCGCTCGTCTGCCGGCGGATCGGCAGGCCGACCGGCGGTTCGTTCCGACACACCAGATGTTGTGGTCGGTCTCGTTCCCACCCCCAAGATGTGGGTACGAGTGGGTAATTACAGGCAGGTAACTACACGTCTGTCAATGCTTTCGGGAAAGCTCGCTGAGCGTCACCGGATCGACCCCTCGACGCCACGCTGAGTGGCGGACGTCACGCCAGGGACGGTGTTCCCGCCCATCCGGCCGATCCGTCCGGCAGATCTGTCTGGCAGACTCGACCCGATGCCTCTCATCGGTTCACCCGGCGCGCCTCTGTGGGATCCGACAGCGGTCCCGGCGGCCACCGTGATCGTCCTGCGCGACGGCCGGAACGGCCCGGAGGTGCTGATGTTGCAGCGGGACAAGGGGCTGAGCTTCGCCGGCGGGATGTGGGTGTTCCCCGGCGGCAGGATCGATGACGCCGACCGCTCGCCTGACGACCCGTCCGGCACCGACGAGGCGCTCGAACACGCCGCGCGTCGCGCCGCTGTCCGCGAAGCGGCCGAAGAAGCGGGACTGGTGATCGACCCGGACGCCATCAGGCGCTGGACCCACTGGACCCCACCCCCCCTGCAGGACAAGCGGGTCTCCACAGCGTTCTTCGTGGCGCCGGCGGTCGACGCCACCACCGAGGTC
>CAYSCB010000529.1:0-1661 GCA_964429335.1 uncultured Aquihabitans sp. | reverse complement strand
CATGAACATGCGGGGCATGAGCGGGAAGTGGAAGCACATGTGGCACTCGTCGCCGCTGCCGAAGTACTCGACGACGTCCTCCGGCCACTGGTTCGCCTCGGCCAAGAGCACCTTGCCGGGGAACCTCGCGTCGACCTCCTTGCGGAGCCGGCGCAGGTACTCGTGGGTCTCCGGCAGGTTCTCGCCGTTGGTGCCGTCACGCTCGAACAGGTAGGGCACCGCATCGAGGCGGAACCCGTCGAGGCCCATCCCGAGCCAGTGGGTGACGACGTCGAGCATCGCCTCCTGGACCTCGGGGTTGTCGTAGTTGAGGTCGGGTTGGTGGTGGAAGAACCGGTGCCAGTAGTACTGGCCGCGCACCTGGTCCCAGCTCCAGTTCGACGCCTCGGTGTCGGTGAAGATGATCCGGGCCTCCGACCATCGCTGGTCGTCGTCGCCCCACACGTACCAGTCGGCCTTCGGGTTGGTGCGGTCGCTGCGTGATTCCTGGAACCACGGGTGCTGGTCCGAGGTGTGGTTGACCACCATGTCCGCGCCGACCCGGATCCCGCGCCGGTGGGCCTCCTCGATGAGTCGTGCCGCATCGTCGGTGGTGCCGAAGTCCGGATGCACGCTGTAGACGTCCGAGATGTCGTAGCCGCCGTCCTTGAGCGGCGACGAGTAGAACGGCAGCAGCCACAGGCAGTCGATGCCGAGCCATTCGAGGTAGTCCAGCTTCTCGGTGAGGCCCCGGAGGTCGCCGTTGCCGTCGCCGCTGGCGTCGTAGAAGCCGCGGACGAGCACCTCGTAGAAGATCGCCCGACGGAACCAGTTCGGGTCGGCGATGGGGAGGGATCCGGTGGACGGTGGCTGCATCATCTCGACGGTCAGCGTATCGGCGTGCTCCGCCGCTTCCGGACCTGCCCGTCATCCCTCTCAGCGCTTGATCACCGCCAGCACGTGACCCGGTCGTTCGGACGGGTCCAACAGGACGTAGTTCGACGACCCGGACCACCGGTAGGTCGAGCCGTCGAGCTCGTCACGGACCTCGTAGGGCACGCCGTCGGCGAGCCCGAGTGCGGCAAGGTCCAGGTGCACCGTCGCCTCCCGCACCTCGGTGGGGTTCAGGTTCACGACGCAGATGACGGTGTCGGCGTCGGCCGGAGCGTGGTGCGAGTAGACGAGCAGGTCGTCGTGGTCGACGTCGTGGAACCGCAGCGACTCGATCCGCTGCATCGACGGGTGGTCCCGTCGGATCCGGTTGAGCGTCGCCAGCAGCGGCATCAGCGAATCCGCCCGGTCCCAGTCCCGGTGCTTGAGCTCGTACTTCTCTGAGTGCAGGTACTCCTCGTTGGTCTCCGACGCCGGTCGGTTCTCGCACAGCTCGTAACCCGAGTAGACCCCCCAGCTCGGTGACATGGTCGCTGCGAGGAGGGCCCGGAGCCGGAACGCGGCGGGCGGACCGTCGCGCAGCGGACCGGACAGGATGTCGGGGGTGTTCGGCCAGAAGTTCGGCCGGAAGTACCCCGCAGCGGGACCGGCGACGAGCTCCTCGCCGTAGGACCGCAGCTCCCAGGCGGTGTTCCGCCACGTGAAGTACGTGTAGCTCTGGTGGAAGCCGGCCTCGGCGAGGCTGTGCATCATCGCCGGCCTCGTGAACGCCTCGGCCATCAGCACCAGGG
>CAYSCB010000528.1:0-1672 GCA_964429335.1 uncultured Aquihabitans sp. | reverse complement strand
GCCCATCTCGGGCCTCGGCCACGCACGACGCCCATGGGCGATCACCGAGCTCGTATGCCGCGGTGACGCCGTCGAAGGCGCTCGACGCGACCACGTCGGGCTCGAGTTCGGCCAGCACGTCGAGCGTGCCGAGCATGGCGTCGGGGTCGCCCTGCCCCAGCAGCACGACCCGCCACCGCCCGTCCCGATGGAAGATCGTGTCGCCGGTGAACGGATAGATGGCACCGTCGGCTCCGGTGACCTGATAGCAGGTGCTGCCAGGGCTGTGCCCCGGGGCGGGGATGACCTCGACCCCGTTCGCGTCGATGTGGCGGTCGCGGAAGGTCGCGTCCGGGGTCCGCACCCGCGCGACGTCGTCGGCCTCCACAGCGGAGCAGTGCAGCCGGGTGCCGAACCGCTCGGCGTGGGTGACGAGCATCGATCCCGTCTCGTCAACCGCGGTGGACGTGGGGCTGCAGCGCCCCCGGGGGGATGACGCCCATGCGGCCGTGCTGGTAGTCGTCGATCGCCTGGGCGAGCTCCGCCTCGGTGTTCATGACGAACGGCCCGTACTGGAAGGCGGGTTCGCCGATCGGTTCGCCGCCCAGCAGCATGACCTCGAGGGCGTCGGTTCGGCTGTCCTGGGTGGCATCCGCGGCGAGGGTCAGGCGGTCACCGCTGCCGAACACGACCATGTTGCCGCCGTGGATCGGCGCCTCCTCGGTGCCGGCGGTGCCGGACCCGGCGAACACGTACGCCATCGCGTTGAAGCTCGGGTTCCACGGCAGCGACAGCCGCTCGCCGGCGTGGATCGACGCGTGGATGATGGTGATCGGCGTGTGGGTGGAGCCGGGGCCGACGTGTCCGTCCACGTCGCCGGCGATCACCCGGATGATCGCCCCGGCGTCGGGGCTGGTGAGCAGCAGGATGTCCCGCTTGGTGATGCCCTGGTAGGCGGGCGGCGTCCACTTGGCCGACGCCGGGAGGTTCACCCAGATCTGCACCCCGTTGAACAGACCGCCGGACTCGACCATCGACGCCGGAGGGGTCTCGATGTGGAGGACGCCTGATCCGGCGGTCATCCACTGGGTGTCTCCCGGTTCGATCAGGCCGCCGCCACCGCTGGAGTCCTGATGCTGGAACAGGCCGTCCATCAGGTAGGTCACGGTCTCGAAGCCGCGGTGGGGATGCCAGTCGGTGCCCTTCGGTTCCCCGATCCCGTAGTCGATCTCACCGAGGTGGTCCATCATGATGAACGGATCGGTCAGCTGGTACGGCGCACCGGCCAGCGCTCGACGGACCGGGAACCCCATCCCTTCGAGACCGGTCGGGCCGGTGGAGATGTTCGCGACCGGGCGTTCGACGTCGTCGACGGCCGCGGGGGAGATGCGGGGCAGGGTGAGGGTGTCGGCAGTGACAGCAGGCATGAGGGCTCCTCCCTACGGGGTGCGGCCTGATCGGTTGGCGCTGACCTGTTCGCGGACGGCGGGGACGACCCGGTCCATGAACGCCGCCATCTGCGCCGGGTCGTCGCCCTCCGCACCGAACATGAACGCGTTCATGCCGCCGTCGAGCACGAGGCCGGTCAACGTGTCGATCCACTGATCGGCCGGGCCGTCGAACTCGCCGTTGGACGGCCCGTCGGTGATCGTGCCCCACACGTTGTAGATCCGCGAGATGTCCGACGGGTCCC
>CAYSCB010000527.1:0-1676 GCA_964429335.1 uncultured Aquihabitans sp. | reverse complement strand
GCAGGCTGCCAAAGATGTCGTAGCGGTCCTTCATGCGCCGCGAGATGGCGGCGTACACCTGCTCGTCCTGCGTGCCGTGGTAGACGAGGTTGAGCATGTCCACGCCCTGCCGCACCTGACCGAAGCGCTTGATTCGGCCCAGGCGCTGCTCCAGGCGCGACGGGTTCCAGGGCAGGTCGACGTTGATCAGGGTTCCCAGCGTCTGCAGGTTCAAGCCCTCACACGCCGCATCGGTGGCGATGAGCAGCTTGATGCGGTGCTGCTTCACCTCGGCCTTGATCTCCTCGCGCTCCACGGTCGCGAAGTCCGCCCCGCGGTAGATGCCACTACGGCCCGCGCCCGCGTAGATCGCCACCGGAGTGCCCGGCAGCGCAGCCGCCAGCTCGGCGGCCAAGGTGCGCACCGTGTCGTAGTACTGGCTAAAGACGATGCAGCCATGCTCCAGCCAGGTGCGGCCGTCGGTGCGGTGCTGCGTCAGGAAGTACTTCACCGCGGCCGTCTTCGGGTCCCGGGCTTCGGGGCGCGACAGTTCCTGCACGATGGCCTGCAATTGGCCGGCTTCGTCTGCCGTCAAGGCGTCCAGCACCTCGGCCACTTGCTGCGCTTCGTCTTCCTCGTCGAGCAGCTCGCGCTGCAGCATCTTCTCTGCGGTCGACCGCCCGGACGCGAAGCTGGAGCAGATGCGCTGCAGCAGCAACGTCCGCATGAAGCCTGCCGCCTTGGTGCGCTGCTTCAGCAGCACCGTGAAGGCCTCCGCGGCCTGGTAGGCCAGGTCGAACGGCAGGTTGGCCACCAGCCCGTGACGCTGGAACGACACGCCGCCATAGTGCCCGGCCGGCGCGTCCGGGTCCGGGTGGATGTCCACGCCCACCCGCTGCAGCAGGCCGGCATCTTCCAGCGTCACCCGCCGCCGAAGCACCGTGTGTCGCACCACCGGGTTGTGCTCGCGCAGGAAACCGGGCACCGTGGCCGCGGCAATCGCCTGCTGTTCCAGGAAGCCCAGCGAACCGAAACCACGGTCGGTGAAGAAGCTCTGCTCCGGCAGGCCGATCTGCAGCCGCAGGGTCGCGAACAGCGCATCCTCGTCGCCCGGGGGCAGCGGGTTGCGCAGCCACTCCCAGGCCTCCTTGTCCTCGGTCGGCACCTCATCGCCCTTGACCACCAGCAGCGCGCGGCGCCAGTCGGTCCAGCGGCTGAAAGGCGTGCGCCCCAGCACGAACTCGGCGTTGACGCCCAGCACGGCCAGCAGGTCCCACAGCTCGTACACCTCGGTCTGGATGGGCGTGGCCGTGCCCAGCAGCAGGTTCTTGGTGCGCGAGCCGATCTTCATCATGAAGTCGAGCAGGTTGTTCGGCTCGCCCATCTGCCCGTTGGGCGTGGCGCGCCGGCGGGCCTTGTGCGCTTCGTCCAGCACCACCGTGCCGTAGCGGCCTGCCAGCAGGTGCTGGCACTCGTCGGAGTCGTGGAACACCAGTCCGGTAGAGACGATGGCAATCTGCGCCGGGCAACGCGCCACGTCTTCCGCGCCCCGCGTGCGCACCTCGCGGCCCTGCGGGTCGATCCACAGCTTCTTGGTGGACGACCACACCGCGCTCGGAATGCCCAGCTTGTCGGCCAGCTCCACCTGCCACTGCATCGTCAATGTGGAGGGGCACAGGATCAACACCGGCCCGTCA
>CAYSCB010000526.1:0-1678 GCA_964429335.1 uncultured Aquihabitans sp. | reverse complement strand
GCGAACTGCGGCACCAGGAAGTACACGACCGCCACCAGCATCACGACCGTGAACAGCTGGCGGGGACCCAGGCGGGTGATGGGTTCAAGCGGTGCGGCGTCGACTCCGCAGCGCTGCTCGATCTCCGAGCGCAGGTCGTCGAGCAGCTCGGGCTGGTCCCGGAGGCGCCGTCGTGTGCCGCGGCTCAACACGATCGGTTGCAGTCGTCCGAGCGCGGTCGCGACGACCTCGGGGCCGAGGATGTCGACAGCGGTCCCCACCGATCGGACGACTCCGACCTCCAGCGCCATCGCCGTGATGGCTTGGGCGAGATCCGCACGCAGCTGAGCGTCGGAGGACGAGATCTCGGCCCGCCAGAGTCCGACGATCCACGGGCGGTCGTTCTGGTCGATGAGAACGTTCCGGGTGCGAAGGTCGCGGTGGGCGATGCGGTGGTCGCGGAGAAGGCCGACCTGCTTCCAGACGTCACGGAGCACGTCGTCGGTCCGGCGACCTGCCGGCATCCGATCCAGGGTGACGCCATCGACGCGGTCGAAGGCGATCAGGAAGGAGTCCTCGCCGACCGCCGCGAGGCTCCTGAGCCTCGGCGTGCGGACGCCGACGTCCCGCGCCTGGTACGAGACGAGAGCATCGTGTTCGACGGAGCGGCGCACGGAGGTGAACGGGCGGTCGTCGCCGGGGTCACGGAACCGCACCGCCCGGTAGGCGCGTCGCATGAGGTCTGCGGCGAGCTGGTCCGTGCCGAGAACCTGGACGAACAGCCGGTCTCCATCGTCGCTGTCGGCATGGAAGGTCGCCGTGCCGTGTGGTCCCGGCCCGACCGCCCGGAGCACGTCGACGGCGACGCCGCCGGTGCGGAGGGCTGTGAGGATGGCAGCAGCTCGCGGTGTCCGAGCGGGGCGCCCGAACAGAAGCAGCACCGCGCTGCCGACGGAGTAGCCGACGCTCAGGGCCAGCAGCGCATGGGTCGCCTCGCCGGACACGACCGCGAGCTGCATCACGAACACCGCGGTCACGATGCCCACGCCGAGACGTCGCCAACGTGGGCCGACGAACGGTGCAGTCACCACGAACGCCGAGACGAGTTGTGCTGTCGCGGCGACGTCGAGCGCGAACGTCCGGGCGAGCGCCTCGGTGGTCGGATCCGGTCCGACCCTGACGACCCGGAGACCGATCCAGCTTCCGAGCACCGCGATTGCGATGCCGCCGAGGACCATCGCGGCAAGCACGTAGCCCAGCTGGCGGATCCGCCGCGTGACGAGCGGGATCAGGAGCACAGCGATCACCGACAACAGGACGGTTGCCACCAACAGCACGTCCACCGCCGCCTGCACCCAACCGACGGGAGCGCTCAGCAGGCGCGACAGCTGCTCCTCGAACCCGTCGGCCCCGGCTCCGAGGTACCTCGTGATGAGCGTGACGATCGCTGCTGCCGCTGTGGCGACGAGGACCCGCAGGACGTCGAACGAGGATCGCTCGTAGTCGGCGTCGCCGCGGACGGGACCATCGGGAGGGTCCCGCACAGTGCCGTCGTCCGTCGTCATCCGGCTCCATCATCCCGCGTACGCTTCGGGCCGTTCACGGCCGGCGGATCGAGAGGGGATCGCAACGATGACGGGTGCTCTGTCGGACCTGCGGGTCATCGAGATGGGTCAGCTGCTCGCGGGTCCCTTCTGTG
>CAYSCB010000525.1:0-1697 GCA_964429335.1 uncultured Aquihabitans sp. | reverse complement strand
CACGGCCGACCGCCAGGACGTCTGCTTCATCACCCGTGTCGGCGGGAGAGAGTCGTTCCTGCGGGAACGTGGCGAGCTGCACCGGGACGACATAGTCGACGTCGACGGCCACCACGTCGGGTCGACCGACGCTGTCGAGCTCGTCACGATCGGCCAACGGCGGGGACTCGGCCTCGCCGGCGGCGCCTCCCGCAGGTTCGTCACCGACGTCGACGTCGTGGGCAGGGTCGTCACCGTCGGTCCCCCGGAGCGTCTCCGAAGCGAGCAGGTGGCGGTGACCGGTGTGCGCTGGGCAGGCGGCAAGCAGCTCGATCCGGGGACGACGGTCGTCGCGCAGTGCTCGGCGCACGGCCGTCCCGTCGCCGGGACGGTGGTGTCGGCCGGGCCGACGACGTTCACCCTCCGTTGGGACGAACCGCAACGTCGCATCGCCCCCGGCCAGTCGGGCGTCCTCTACCCGTCGCCGGTCGTTCCCGACGACGATGTCGTCCTGGCCGGTGGGGAAGCGTCGGCCGGTACGGATCGATCGTGACGATCAGGTCCGACCGACCGCGATCCGTCGCTCCTCGGCGATCGACAGGAGCCGGCCCGGACGTGACGGGGCGATCAGGACCGATGACACCTCGATCGGCTCACCGATCCCGCCGCGCCGTGTCGCCCGCACCAACTCCACCGGCTGCGACAGATCCGCCTGGAGGATGAGGCCGGACGCACCGACGGTCAGGTCGACCGCCTCGGTGTCGACCGGGGCAGGTCCGAGACGCACGATGTCGCTTCGACGCAGCAGGATCGGCTCGGCGAGCACCATCGGGTCGACGATCGTCATCCCGGCGGGGACGAGCACCAGCCAACGTCCGGCCAGACGGTGCAGGATCCGGAACCCGACCACGGCGCCGACGACGCCGACGACACCGACCGGCACCGCTGCGATCCAGCTCTCCCGTGCAGCGAGTCCCACCGCGACCGGGATGGGGACGGCGGTCAGCGCCCAGACGAGCTCGATCGGGCCGAACAGCAGCACGCTCGGCACGCGGAGCGGGACCCGCCGCTCGTCGCCGTAGGAGGCGCCGTTGACGAAGTCGCCGGCGACGTCGGGCGACATCGCCGCGACGACCACCGTTGCCGCGACCGCCAGACCGACCCACCCGAGCGCGTCCGGGTGACGTGATGCCGCGGCGAGGATCCCGCCGAGCAGGGGCAGCGGAACCACGATGCGCAGCATCGTGAGCGCTGCGGGGGCCAGCACGACCGAGCTGAACAGTCCGATCGCCCACACCGTCCACGCGACGACCGCTGCTGCGGTCGATGCGGCGGTGCTCGCGGAGGGGTCGCCGAGCAGGCCGCCGAGCGTGAACGGGAGCAGGATCCACAGGGCGCGGGTGATCCAGGTCGTGGGAGAGGCGTTCACGGTCCTACAGACTTGCGCGCTTCGCCGGGCCACCGCTAGCAACGGTCCATGGAGGGACGCGCGGACCTCGCTCTCGGACTGGCCTCGTCGGTCGGACCCGTGCCGTTCCACGACGCCGAGGACGCGGTGGACTTCTCGCTCCGGCTCCACGGGCGGTTCCCGACCGTCCCGGTGACGACCTCGCCCGACGCGTCGCTCCTGGCGCAGGCGACCGCCGGACTGCCGGCGATCCGCCTCGGCTGTGACGGCGACGGGCTCGTCGTGGATGGTGTGGCGCCCTCCGCGAGCG
>CAYSCB010000524.1:0-1698 GCA_964429335.1 uncultured Aquihabitans sp. | reverse complement strand
AGGAGACCCTCGACATGACCAGCCGGCAACGGCTCACCGACGCCGTGGTGATGACGGTGAGCTCACCGGTCGAGACGTTCTGGCGGACGCCGCCCTACGACGTGTGGGACGGATCGACCTGGACCCGCCGCGACGGCGGCGTCGTGCGACCGGTGCCGCCCGACGGGATCGTCACCGCCTCGGCCGACGACCTGGCTGCGGTCTCCGGTCAGCCGTCGTCGCAGGTGTTCCGGCTCCAGAGCAGGTTCGCGAACGTCCTGCCCGCAGCGACGTCGGTCGTGTCGGTCCGCAGCAGCACACCTCTGTACCAGCAGGACGACGGGTCGCTCATCTCACCAGAGGCGCTCGGCAAGGGCGCGGTCTACCGCGTCGAGAGCCGCCAGGCCGACGTGACCGCTGCGAAGCTCGCTGCCAGCCAGGGTCCGGTGCCCGACGACATCCTCGTCCGCTACGCACGCCTCCCACGCACGACCCAACGGGTGCGGGACCTGGCGCAGAGCGTCGCCGGCTCGGGAGCGGCAACCCAGTTCGCCAAGGTGAAGGCGCTCGAGGACTGGATGGGGGCCCACCTCACCTACTCGCTCGACGCGCCGCTGTCGCCGAGCGGGGTCGACGTCGTCGACGACTTCCTGTTCCGCTCCAAGGAGGGTTGGTGCGAGCAGATCGCCAGCAGCCTCGTCGTGATGCTCCGCCAGGTGGGGGTGCCGGCCCGCCTGGCGACCGGGTACGCGCCGGGGGAGTTCGACGCCGCTGCCGGACGGTTCGTGGTGCGCGAACGTGACGCCCACGCCTGGGCCGAGGTGTGGTTCCCCGCCCTCGGGTGGGTGCCGTTCGACCCGACCGCGTCGGTGCCCTACGCCGGTGACGCGAAGGCCGAGACGTCGGCGATGCCGATCGGGTTCGGTGCGCTCGCCGTCATCCTGTTGTTCGTCGCCGCGGTCGTGGTGCTGTCCGGGCCGCTCGCCGAGCGGTTGCACCGCTGGCGCGAGCGTCGCCGTGCCGCCGCTGCATCGAGGCGGTTGGCCGCGGAGCGCTGGGACGTCCGGGTCGAACGCGAGCTCGAGGAGCTCGGACGTGAGGTCGGCCGTCCACGGGCACCCGCCGAGACGGTCTCGGCACACGCCCGGGAGCTCGCCGCGGTGACCGGACGGGCCGAGCTCGCGGACCAGGGCGCCGCCGTCGACGACTTCCGCTACGCGCCGCCAGGCTCAGCTCCCGACACCGCTCCCTGACCGCCAGAACGAGGGCAAGGGGGGTGTGTCAGAACGTGGGAGCGTCTGCCGGAGCGCGGGAAGGTCAGTCGCCGGTGCCGAACCAGACGTCCCAGGCGTTCGAATACACCGTCTCGCACGGGACACCGTTGCCGTCGGCGTCCATGTTCGGCGGTTCACCCCAGTTGAGGTAGTAGGCGATCGCGTCGTAGACGTCGAAGCCTCGGTCCCGGAGGTCCTTGCACAGCAGGCCCGGTGGGAGGTCGAACACGGTGGTGGACCGCAACGTCGGCGTGACACCGAGGGTCCCCCAGTAGGCGAGGACGTCGGCGGTCGGGTACACGGTCTCGCAGGGGATCCCGTCCTTGTCGGCGTCGAGCTGGTTGGGCTGGCCCTGGATCCGCCAGTAGTCGACCGCCGCCGTGTACGAGAAGCCCTTCGCCCGCAGATCACGGCAGAACAACCCGGCCGGCTGGGTACGGACGTC
>CAYSCB010000523.1:0-1698 GCA_964429335.1 uncultured Aquihabitans sp. | reverse complement strand
CCGAAGCGCATGCGCACGACCTGCTTCTCACGGTCGTTGAGGTCATCGAGCGCCGCCATGATCTGCTCGGACAGCGAGTTCGCGGTCGCGACGTCGGCAGGCATGACCGCCGAGGTGTCCTCGATGAAGTCGGCGAGGTAGCTGTCATCCTCCTCGCCGACCGGCGAGTCAAGTGACAACGGGTCCTGGGAGATGCGCAGGATGTCACGTACCTTCTCCTCGGACATCTCGCACTTGCGGGCGAGCTCTTCGAGCGTCGGCTCGCGTTCGAGCTCCTGGGTGAGCTGCCGCTGCTGGCGGTGCACCTTGTTGATCGACTCGACCATGTGCACCGGGATGCGGATCGTGCGGGCCTGATCCGCGATGGCACGGGTGATGGCCTGGCGGATCCACCAGGTCGCGTAGGTGGAGAACTTGAAGCCCTTCGTGTAGTCGAACTTCTCGACCGCACGCATCAACCCCAGGTTGCCCTCCTGGACGAGGTCCAGGATCTGCATGCCGCGTCCCAGGTAGCGCTTGGCGATGGAGACGACGAGCCGGAGGTTCGCCTGGGTGAGGTCCTCCTTGGCGCGTTCGCCGTCCCGCCGTGAGCGGTCGAGACGACGGCGCTCCTCCATGTCGACCTGCTCGCCGGATGCCGCAAGGTCGGCCAACCGCTCCTCGGCCTCCACGCCGGCCTCGATGCGCTTCGCGAGGTCCACCTCCTCGTCGCCGCTGAGGAGCGGGACCTGACCGATCTCTCGGAGGTACATCCGCACCGGATCAGACGTGCCCGGCGCCCCACCCGCTGCAGGAACGGGACGACCACGTCGTGCGGCGGTGCGCAGGAGACGACGGCGACGGACGTCATCGGCTGCGGAGTCGCCCATCTCGCCGAGGTCATGCGGGTCATCGGGTACGAGCACGATGTCGGCCGCCGGATCGATGTCCGGCACGACATCGGTCTCGACCCGGATCCCACGTGCATCCCAGAACGACCGGGTCTCGGCGACGAGCTGGTCGGTCATCTCGAGCTGGAGGACGCTCAGCGCGTCATCGAGGTGCAGGACGTTGCCGGCACCGACCGCGCGCTGTTCGAGCTGTTGGACCTCCTCGGATGGCACCCGATCCCAACTGGACACTCGCTCACCTCTGTCGTCACCGGCATCGGACAGCGGTGTGATCACCGGTGGTGCCGATCCCGCAGGAAGGCTAGCAACTGGGCAACCGTTTCCACCTCGGCCCGCGGCCGACGCAGCTCGTCCAGGGTGACCTTCAACCAGGCGACGACATCGGAGTACGCAAGTGGGTCCGATGATGTGCGGGCCTCGGCTTCGAGCTCGATGAGCTCCCGTCGGCCGACCTCGCTCGCGAAGCGTGCCAACACGTCGGTCGGCTCGGAAACGACCGGCTCGACCGCCAGCTCCGCGAGCAGCTCCCCGACCTCCGTCGGCGACTGCGAGATCGCCTCGGCGAGCGTGTCGGAGCGCAGCAGGGAGTCGAGGGCGACCCGCGCCGTGGGGTGACGGAAGAACGACCCCTCGAGGAACGGCGCCGCCACCTCCGGCGAGTTGACGGCGAGTCGCAGGACCTCGCGCTCCACGCCATCGCCCAGCGACGGCAGGCGAGGTGCGGTCCGTTCGTCCGGCAGGGGATCGGATGGGCCGTCCCCGCGGTGGCGTCGGTGCTCCTGGCTGCGCGGCGGGCGCGGCGGGCGCA
>CAYSCB010000522.1:0-1699 GCA_964429335.1 uncultured Aquihabitans sp. | reverse complement strand
GACGCCGCACTGCTGGCCTGGGCGAGCGCCGCCGAGCTGGCGTTCGCGTCGCTCGCCGCGACCGGCGACGCGGTCGTCGGCGACCTCAACCACATCGGCTCGTCGCTGGTGACCGAGTGGCAGGCCCCGAACCCGGGCGCCAGCGACATCCTCGGCGCCAGCTTCGAGGCCCGGTTGGGCGCGCTCGGCGACACCCTCGACCGGGCGTTGGACGACCCGGCGGTCACGATGAGCGGCGAGCTGCGACACGCCACCGCGGCCGTCACCCGCCACCGAGACGCCACCACCGAGCTGGGCCGGCCCCGAGCCCAACGGGCGCTGCTCGCGGCCCGGCTCGCCACCTGGCTCCAGGACCCGGTCAGCGCCCAGCACGGCACCGGACTGGTGGCTGCTGGCGGATCGACACCCGTCGTGTTCCCCGACGCGGCGCGGGCCTACGAGCGCGACGGCGCCTGGGTCGACCGGGCCCGCCGACGGGTCGGCGAAGGGGACAACTCGCCCGAACCGTTCGCCGCCGCGTTGCGACGCGTCGCCGAGGCCGCCCACGGGCGTCGCTCCGACGGCAACCACGGGTTCGCGGTCGCCCTCGCCCGCTTCACCGCGGACGGCACCGACACCGAGCTCGCCGACACCGACGTCATCTGCATCGAGGACGTGCTCGACCGTGTGGTCGTCCCCCTGGCCAGGCAGAACCCGACGCTGCTGGTGGTCCTCGACGGCTGCAGCCTGCCCGCGTTCTTGGAGCTGGCCGACCAGTTCCGCACGATCGGTCTCCAGGAGATCGCCCCCCGCGACCGGCGACTCGTCGGCCTGGCGGCGCTGCCGACGGTGACCGCCGTGTCGCGCACGTCGCTGTTGAGCGGTCGGCTGCTCGTCGGTGGAGCCGCCGACGAGACGCGTGAGCTGGCCGCGCATCCGAAGGTCGCCAAGCTCGACGGTGCACCAGCGGTGCTGTTCCACCACCGACCCGACCTGGTCACCGGCGTCGGTCACGCGCTGCCCGCGACGGTCACCGCCGCACTCGGGCCGTCCGGCCCCCGACTGGTCGCCGCAGTGGTGAACACGATCGACGACGAGCTGAGCAAGGGGGACTTCACCCCCGAGTACCGCATCGAGCACCTCGGCCCGCTGGCCGGGCTGCTGCGCGCCGCGGTCGACGCGGACCGGACCGTCATCCTCACCTCCGACCACGGCCACGTGCTCGGCGTCGGGCTCGACGGCAAGGGCAAGGTCGACAAGGGCGGCGACGGCGGGGACCGCTGGCGGGTCGCCGACCGCGACCCGAGCGAGGACGAGGTGCTGCTGCGCGGCGAGCGGGTGCTGATGGGCGGCGACGCCGGCGTGCTGGCCCCGTGGCACGACGACCTGCGGTACTCGTCCAAGCACGGCGGCTACCACGGCGGGGCCACCCCCGACGAGTGCCTGGTGCCGATCGCGGTGTTCACCCCGACCGGCGCCGAGCGCACACCCACCGGCTGGGATCAGATCCAGTCGGTCGAACCGGCGTGGTGGGACCTGTACGCCGCCGCGTCGAACGAACCCGCACCCACCGACGCTGCTGCGGCCGCGGCTGTCGCTGGGCGGAAGGGTGCGTCCGCGGGGAGGTCACGCGGCGCGCGTGCCGAGATCGACGGACAGGGCGGCCTGTTCGGTGACGGGACCGGCACCGGCCCCGTCGAAGCGGGTGCCGGCCCGGTCG
>CAYSCB010000521.1:0-1701 GCA_964429335.1 uncultured Aquihabitans sp. | reverse complement strand
CGATCCAGCCGACCACCACCGAGTACCCGACCACCCCCGCCAAGCCGACCACGACGGTCGAGCCGCCGACCACCGAGTACCCGACGAGCACGGTCGAGCCGACCACCACCGAGTACCCGACCACGACGGAGTCACCGACCACCACCGAGTACCCGACCACCACCGAGTACCCGACCACGACGGAGTCACCGAGCACGACGGAGTACCCGACCACCACCGCCAAGCCGACCACGACGGTCGAGCCGACGACCACCGTGTACCCGACCAGCACGGTCGAGCCGACCACGACCGAGCCCACGACCACGACCGAGTACCCGACGACGACCGACCCGTCGCCGACCTCCTCCACGCCGGAGTCCACGACGACGACCGCTGACGTCGCCGGCACGACCGTGGTCGCCACCTCGATCACACCCGACGACAACGCCCGGGTCGAGGGGACCACCGCCGAGAAGGGGACGGGACTCGCGTTCACCGGATCGAGCTCCTTCCCGCTGGTGGTCCTCGGTGGCCTCCTGCTGCTCGCCGGCGTGACGACCGTGCTCGTCGACCGCCAGCGCAGGCGCAGTACCACGACGAAGTTCGACCGGAGCTGACCCCACCGTGGTCGGGCACCGGGAGGACCCCTCGGACCGCGTCGCCGCCGCGGCCGAGGCCCTCTCGGTGCTCGGAACGGTCGCCCTGATCATCTGGCTGCCGTTCCTCGCACGACACGGCCGCTGGCCGATCACGATCCTCGTCGCAGCCGCCGTGCTGCTGGGCAGCGTCGGTGTCCTCGTCGATCTGATCGGCCGGCGCAGGACCCGGGGAGCGCACGGGACGGGCGTCTGCGAACCCCCCACCGACGGGGCGAGCGTCACGAGCGTGATCGTCCTCGGCGCCGAGCCTGCCGAGCTGCAACGGCACTCGATCGCCCTCGCCCGTCGCAGCGGGCCGTGCGTGGTGCTCAGCACGACAGCGGAGCCTGCCGGTGCCGCCGGGCTCGACGTCGGCGTCGTCACCGGACCCACCGTCGCAGCAGCGCTCGACGCCGCGGTCCGCGACATCGACACCGACGCCGTCCTGCTCCTGTCCGGACGGGCGGTCCCCGCGATCGACGGAGCAAGAGCCGTCGCCGGACTGCTCGACGACGACCACCCCTGGGCGGTGGGTCGCACCCGACCGTTCAACCAGGACCGCTTCACCCCCGACAGCGGTGGTCGCATCAGCGCCGAGCTCCGACGTCGCGCCACGGCATCCGGACTGGCCCTGTGGGAGCCGAACGCCACGCTCGTGCGCACCGACGCCCTCCGTCGCGATGGTCTGCCGGAACGCCGTCCGAGAGGTGCATGGCTGCGCGCGCGCAGCAACGAGGGTGCCACTCCGGTGATCGTCGACGACGTGGTCGCGCTCGTGGCCTCACCGGCGAGCGCCGCCACGTTCTGGCCCGACTCGTTCGCACAGCAGCGTGGCGCCGCCGCCGACGCCGCTGCCGCGGTCCGGACCGAACACGGCGTCGACCGCCTGCTGGCCCTCCTCCTCGTCGCACGCGAGTCCTTCGCCTGGTCGCTCGTCACCTGGCTGGTCGTGCTCTTCAGCGGCACGGTGTCCGGCGAGCTGCCGCTGCGGACCGTCCACGGAGCGGTGCCCGCCCTCCTCGCCGCGGTCCTGGGCCTGCGTTGGTACGGGCTGCACCGATCGCTCGGCGTCCCGCTGCGCCCG
>CAYSCB010000520.1:0-1721 GCA_964429335.1 uncultured Aquihabitans sp. | reverse complement strand
GGGCGGCGCGTGCCGGTTCGTGCTGGCCTGTCCGGAAGAAGCGACGCGTGTGAGACCGCGGCGCGACGTGTTGCTCACCTCGAGCCAGTGGACACCCTACGCGCTGATGCAGCCACTTCCCGACCCTGCCAGTCGACCGCCGAACCGCTCGCGCAGCGTCCCCGCTCGGGCCGCATGGCCGCTCCGGAAGCCACGTCGATCCCGCCACACACGCGCCCTCAGAACGGGAGATCCAGCGCGCACACATTGACAGGTTTCCCTCCGGGAAACCTCCCGCGCTCCCGTTCCATCTCCCGCGCGGCCGCGACGACCGACGAGCACCACTCACCAGGGAGGCCACCTGGACCCCTCCCGGAAGCCTCGTCGCCGCCGTGCTCACGTCGTCTCGGAACGGGAGATCCGGCGCGCACACACTTGCAGGTTCCCCTACGGGGCACCTGCTCGATCTCCCGTTTGCGGCGCCGGACTCGGTCACGGTCAGAACAAGGTCGGCGCCTTGACGGTGGTCGTCGTCCGCCGTCTGGTCGGGGCGGGCTTGGACGGGGCATCACGAGCCGGACTCGATGACGGCGCTGCTGCCGCGTCGAGGGCCGCCCACACGACGTCGGGAGTTCGAGGCGGACGCTGAGCCTGGCCGACAGCCTGTTCCGGTGCGGCGACGGCGTGGGCGAGCAGGGCTTCCGAAGGGGCCGGCGGCGGCTTGGTGAGCGACGTGATCGGCGTAGGCACTGACGTTCAAGTCGTGGCCTCTGGCCGGTCGTAGCGGTCGGCGATCCGGCAACCGTCGAGCACGCTCGCCGAGCGTCCGCCGACGGCGCGCGGCGACCCCCCGTTGATCTCCCGTTTCCCGAACGGGAGGTGTGCTGACCTCCCGCGCGACCTCCCGTTTGGTCCGCGGGAGGTTGGGCGACCTCCCGTTCAACCTCCCGCGCCACCTCCCGTTTGCGGTCCGAGGCACCTTCCCTCTTGCCGGTTCGGGAGTCAGATGCGACGATCGCCCTACGGGATCGAGTTGGGCCTCGACGCCATGCCCTTCGAGTTGGTTCCCGGTGGCGTCCTCCAGACCAGTTCATTGGAGGACCCCACCATGCGCGGACACGTCGCCAAGAAGGGCAACAACTACTACGCCGTCGTCTACGAGGGCATCGATCCCACCACCGGCAAGGAGCGCCACCGCTGGCACGCCGCCGGCGCCCGTCGCATCGACGCCGAGCGTCTCGTCAACGAGCTGGTGAAGCGCCGTCACAACGGCGAGACCACCACCTCGGACCGCACCACCCTCGCCGAGTACCTGACCGAACGGTGGCTGCCGCTCCAGCAGTCACGCCTGCGACCCAAGACCTACAAGTCGTACAAGAGCGTCGTCGACCTGCACATCGTGCCCCGCATCGGCCGCATCCGGCTCGGCAAGCTCCAGGCCGCCGACATCGACGGGCTCTACGTCGACCTGCTCCGCGACGGCAACCGCCGCGGCAAGACCCGCAGTGGGCTGAGTCCAAAGTCCGTCGCCTACGTCCACCGAGTGCTCCGCAAAGCCCTCGGCGACGCGCAGCGCAAGGACATCATCAGTCGCAACGTCGCCACCCTGGCCGACCCGCCCAAGCCCGACGCCGACGGCGAGCCGCAGACGATCCAGGCCTGGGACGCCGACGAGCTGCGCCGGTTCCTCGACGCCACCACCGAGCACCGACACCACACCCTGTTCACCATCGCCGCCAAGA
>CAYSCB010000519.1:0-1725 GCA_964429335.1 uncultured Aquihabitans sp. | reverse complement strand
GAACGCGCCGCCCGCCACGGCCTCACCCCCGACAGGCTCGCCGCCCTCTCCGGGCACCACCCGCAAGACCAGGAGGTCGATGAAGCGGCGTTGTTCGAGTCGCTTGCCGGGGCCGAGGGAATCTGTTCGGGTGGATCGGTCTTCTCGCGGTCCGAGGCACTCGTCGCCATGGCGAACCATCCCGTGCCTGGCGCCGATGGCGAACAGGCGCAGCCGCTGCTGTGTGGCGCGTCTCGATTGATCGAGCTGACCGATCAGTTCCTCGCGTCGGAGCAGGTGGTCGCGCTCACCGACGCCGACGAACCGCTCTACACGACCGTGGAGATGCTCGGCGTGCAGGACCGCATCGCGGCCCGCTTCACCAAGGGACTTCATCGGGGCGCGCACCTCGTCCCCGATGGCCACGTCGAGGCCGCGCTCGAACGGCACGCGCACCTCACCGGCGAACAGCGGCGGCTTGTCACGGAGTGGTGCCAACGCGGGCATCGCTTCCAAGCCGCCATCGGACGCGCCGGGGCTGGCAAGACCACAACCGTCGCCGCGTGCGCGGATGCGTGGACTGCCGCCGGCTACCGGGTCCTCGGTGCAGCCGTGAAGGGCGAAGCGACGCGGACCCTGGCCGCGGCGACCGGGATCGACTGCGAGACCGTCGCTTGGTATCTCGTCCACACCGATCCCCAGTCGTTGCCGCTGGACTCGCGGACGATCCTCGTCGTCGACGAAGCCTCCACGCTGTCGGACCGTGACCTCGACACCTTGATGGAGATGGCCGCGACCACCGGGGCGAGCCTCCGGCTGATCGGCGACCCAGCCCAGCACGGTGCCATCGCTGCGGGGGGCATGTTCCGCGTCCTTTGCGAGCGCCACGAACGCGACACCCCCGAGTTGGTGACCACCCACCGGCTCCAAGACCCCCACGACCGTGCGGCGGCCCAGGCACTGCGCGAGGGTCGGATCGACGAAGCGTTCGACCAGCTCGCTGCGGCCGGTCACCTCCACATCGTCGCCGACGACCTCGCCATGTACCGCGAGGTGCTCGGCCGCTGGTGGGACGCCCACCGCGACGGGCTCGAGCATCCGATGGTCGACCGGCGCAACAGCACCCGCCGCCAGCTCAACCGTCTCGCCCACCTCCTCCGACGCGTGAACGGCGAACTCGACGGCGACGAGATCACCGCCAGCGGAGACCGACACTTCGCCGTCGGCGACCGGATCACCGCCCGCGCCCCCAACCGCGACCTCCACGTCGACGGCGACCGGCACGCGTATGTCCGCAATGGTGCGCTCGGCACGATCGTCGCCGTGCGCCCCGACCGACGTGACCCAGCCGACGACACGCTGACCGTCGACTTCGACGGCATCGGCACGATCGACATCCCGAGGTCGTTCTTCGATCATCACCGCACCCCCGCTGGTCGACCCGAGGTCGGTATCGACCACGCCTACGCCCTCACCTCCTACGCGGTGCAGGGTTCGACCCGCGACGTGTCCACCAGCCGCGTCGACGCGACCGCCACCCGCTCGGAGACCTACGTCGACATCACCCGCGGACGCCACGCCAACCACCTCTACCTCACCGCCTCGGTCGACCCCCTCGACGGCGAAGCCCTCCCACGCGTCCCAGCCGCACCCGCAGACCTCGCCGTCGCCGAACGCCTCCAACGCTCCACCGGCGAACTCACCGCCTGGGAACTTGCCCACCCCGCCGACCAAGCGCAGTCCGTG
>CAYSCB010000518.1:0-1729 GCA_964429335.1 uncultured Aquihabitans sp. | reverse complement strand
GCCTACTGCGAGGGAAGCGTGGCCCACTTCGACTGGTTCGTCGACCACGGTGTGCCGTTCGAGGCCAGGTTCCACGCCGAACACGACATGGAACCGGCGGACGACTCCGGGCTGTTCTTCTCCGGCGGCGAGGACTCCTGGCCCTTCACCGAGATCGCTCCGGCCGTACCCAGGGGCCACAACCCGAAGGTCGTCGGTCCTGCGGGCGGGTTCCTCATGCAGTGCCTGCTGAGCGCGGTCGACGCCACGCCCGCCAAGGTCCTCACCGACTCGAGGGCACAGCGGCTGGTCGTCGACGGCGGGGAGGTGGTGGGGATCGAGGCGAGGATCGACGGGGAGCAGCGACGGGTGCGTGCCCGCGGCGGCGTCGTCCTGGCGCTGGGCGGGTTCCTGTTCAACCGTCGGATGCTGGAGCGCTACTGCCCGACGGCGCTCAAGATCAACGTGCCGCTCGGCACCGACCACGACAACGGCCTCGGCATCCGCATGGCGCAGGGGACGGGTGCTGCTCTGTCGGGCATGGACGAGATCGAGGTGGCGACGCCGATCACGCCGCCGCGGACGATGGTGCGCGGAATCCTCGTGAACGCCAAGGGCGAACGGTTCATCAACGAGGACACCTACTTCGGTCGGATCGGCAAGGCGGCGTTGTTCGACCAGGGTGGCGAGGTCTTCTTCGTCCACTCCGACGACAGCTTCGTGGTCAACTTCACCGGCTACGAACCCCGGTGGGTCGACAGCGACGTCGCCGCGCTCGAAGTCGAGATCGGGCTGCCGGGGGGTTCGCTCGCCGCCACGCTCGACCGCTACAACGAACATGCCGTGAACCGCGAGGACCCGCAGTTCCACAAGGCTCCCGAATGGGTGATCCCCCTCGAGCCGCCCTACGGGGTGATCGACCTCGGCGTCGAGCGGAGCTGGTACGCGGGGTTCACCCTCGGGGGCGTGCAGACGACGGTCGACGGCGCCGTGCTCGACGACTCGGGCGCACCGATCCCTGGGCTGTTCGCCGCCGGGCGCACGTCGAAGGGCATCGCCGGCGCGGGGTACGTGAGCGGGATCTCCTTGGGCGACGGCACCTTCTTCGGCCGTCGGGCCGGCGCTTCGGCGGCCGGACGGCGCTGAGGGCGCACAAGACCGTCGCCGGGGTCAGATGTAGCCGTGCAGCGTCAGGTTGCGTGATGAGCGCTGCTTGCTGCGGATCCCTGGGACGAGCCGGTCCATGAGGTCCACGAGATCCGTCGCGACCGTGGTCGCCGGCAGGTCGTTGCGGTCCCACTCGATGCCACGGTCCTGTCTCGGCGTCGCGAGGACGACCTTGTCGAATCCGAGCGCGACGAGGCCTGCCACGTCGGCCGCGGAGAGAGACTGATCGGTGAGCCGACCGGAGGGGTCGGCGCGCAGCGGCGCGATCGTGGAATGGTCGGGGGTGCGTGAAGTGACCGCACTCGTGACAGCCGCGAGGAAGGCGAGAGAGAGTCCGGCGGCGACGTGAGGTCCGAGCGAGGGAGGGTCGATGTGAAGGGTGCACGGCGGGAACGGGATCCCGAGTGCAGCCTCGAGCATCGGCACCCAGTGCAGGACGAAGGTGTCCCCGTCGGCCCCGAGCGCGTCGATGCTGCCGGCCCAGCGGATGCCGTTGGGTGTGGCGGTGCACACCACCTCCTGCCAGCCTCGTGGCGTCAGGACGGCGGAGCGGATGGCGCCGGGTGTCGGTGGAACAGTCCGG
>CAYSCB010000517.1:0-1732 GCA_964429335.1 uncultured Aquihabitans sp. | reverse complement strand
CGAGCGCTGCCCGTCCACCTGACGCCACCTGAGGCGGGCGGCGAGCAGACCGTGGCCGTCGCGCACGATCGTCGCCGACACCGTGACCGGATCACCCGCGACGCCACGGGCGGGGAACCCGTTCGGTGTCCGTGGCGAGAGATCCCGGAACGTGACCCGTCCGGTAGCGGAAGGTCGGGCCACGTCAGCGGAGCCGCACGGCCATGTCGAACCTGCCGGTGGCCCAGGAGAGGTCGTCGGTCGAGAACAAGATGCCGCAGTTCTAGCGCGGCAGCGGTTCACAGTCGCTGCTGCTGCGACGACGTGTTCGGTGAAGTCCGGATACGTGTCCCGCCGAGACAGCGAGTTGCTGGACCTCTTGATATCGCCGGTCTAGAGTTGGGGTCATGGAGCCGAGTACGCCGGCAAGCCGCCGTCTCAGCCGAGCGGACTTCGAGCGGGATCCTCATGCCTTGCGGTACCTGAAGGAGTTCGAGGTTCATCCTGAAGCGATGGGCCGGTTGCTCGAGCTCCTGAACGGTCCCGACAGCGTCCGACACCTCGAGGAAGCTGAACTGCGCCACGGAATGCCTGCGCTCTCGGGGGTCATCGATGACATCGAAGGCGATCCGGCGATCGAGATGGTGCTGAGGTCAGGTCCTGACGGCCGCCGCTTCCGACAGACCGTCGGTGTAGCGGTCAAGCTGAAGATGGGTCGGCTCGGGTGGCGAACCACCGGCCGGAAGGGAACTGTGCGCCGAGCGCTCTACTTCACCAAAGCCGAGCACTACGAGGCTCCGCCGGTCCGTCAGCGAGATGTTCGCTCCCGAGGACTCGCCGCGCTCGACGCCGTCGCACTGATCGGCGATGACGACGAGCGAGCTGACACCGGACGCGAGTTGCTTGACGCGTTGGCCGCTGCCCGGGCGGCCGAAGGTCGGGCGTTCTAGGTGCTCATCGTCCTCGACAGCGGCCCCTTGGGCTTGCTGTCGAACCCGACGAAGAGCGGCGCGGCCCGAGCGGCGCGGGAGTGGGCGCGGTCGAAGTTGGAGGATGGAGACGAGCTCGTCGTACCCGAGATCTCCGACTACGAGGTTCGCCGAGAGCTCGTGCGGGCTGCCCGGGCCAACGGGGTCGAACGCCTTGACGAGCTCTGCGCTGGGCTGCGCTACCTGCCGCTCGCCACGTCGGTGATGCGGGATGCGGCAGCGCTGTGGGCCGACGCCCGCAACACAGGAGCGGCCACCGCTCACGACCTGGCGCTCGATGGCGACGTGATCCTCGCCGCACAAGCCCGTGATCTCGCCGAGCCCGGTTCGGTCGTCGTCGCCACCACGAACGTCGAGCACCTCGTGCGCTATGTCGACGCCCGGGTCTGGAGCGATGTCTGACCGGTGCTGCCGCGCGGGTGTGCCCGC
The DNA here is from genome assembly GCA_964429335.1 of uncultured Aquihabitans sp. Taxonomy (GTDB): domain Bacteria; phylum Actinomycetota; class Acidimicrobiia; order Acidimicrobiales; family Microtrichaceae; genus Dermatobacter. Next base: position 335 of record CAYSCB010000517.1, on the reverse strand, counting down.
GCCAAGGCGCGGGAGGTTGGCTTGGTTCGGGTCCCGCGCGTCTCAGGCGGGTGCGGGTTCTCGTCCCGGTGGTGGGGCCGGCCGTCGCCGGTGTTCGGTGCGCAGTTCGAGTCCGTCGGCGGTGGTGATGGTGAAGTGTCCGTCACCTGCTCGCATCGACCAGCCGGTGCGGTGGATAGTGCCGTGGTGATGGCGACACAACAACGCGAGGTTGGAGATGACGGTCTCGCCGTCTTCGTCGTATTCGATCACGTGGTGTGCGTCGCACCAGCCGGCTGGTGCGTCACATCCCGGGAACACACATCCGCCGTCGCGGATGTCGAGTGCCCGGCGCA
>CAYSCB010000516.1:0-1745 GCA_964429335.1 uncultured Aquihabitans sp. | reverse complement strand
GCGGCAGCGGGTCCTCGGCGTCGGGGTTGGTGATGGTGTGGCCCTGTTCGATGACGGCGACCACGTTGCATCCGGTCGATCGGCGGAGGTCGAGCTGTCGCAGGGAGCGGCCGGTCATGGACGCCGGCAGCGGCGTGCGGAACACCTCGAGCGTGTCGGCGAGCACGATGGAGTCGTCGTCGCCGAGCACGTTCCAGATGGCTGTCGCCCCGATCGAGGCGTAGGAGAGGACCGAGTCCGCGCCCGCCCGGTGCAACGTGGCGACGTTGCGGTCGAGGTTCGCTCTGGAGATGATCTGCACGTCCGGTCGGAGGCGCCGACACAGGATGGTCAGATAGACGTTGATGTCGTCGTCGTGGGTGGTGACGAGGACCGCTGAGGACCGGTCGATCCCAGCCGCTTCCAGCACGTCGATCTCGGTCGCGTCGCCGACGACGTAGGTCCAGTCCGGGCGCGTGCGCGAGGTGTCCTGTTCGATCACGGTCACCGCGGTGCGATTGTCGGTGAGGTTCCGTGCGCAGCTGCGACCGACCCGGCCGCCCCCGATCACGAGGGCGTGGCCATCCGCTTCGGTGCGGGTCCGGCCGTCCATCGTCCCGAACGCGGCGTCGTAGGCGTTCAGCTGTCGACGGGACCCGGCGAGCACCAGGATGTCGTCGCTCGTGACCACGGAGTCGGGAGCGGGCATCGTGAACGTGCCGCGCCGCCAGATCCCCGCCAGGCTCACTTCGTATCGGTTCCGAAGGTCCAGCTCCGTCAGTGACCGGCCGACGATCGGTGTGTGGCGGGGATCGGCCTCGGCGATGAGGAGGTCGCCGAACTCCCCGATCGCGTGCGCACAGTGGTCGGTGCCAAGGACGCGCCTCGCCATCGCGCTGCCGAGGAGGGAGCCCATGTGCAGGACGTGGTCGCAGCCCGCGAGCTGCAGGACCTCCACCGACGAGTGCTTCGAGGCGGTGGCGATGATCGGCACCGCTGCGTTGATCTCGCGGACGGTGAAGGTGATGTTCGTGTTCGTGGTGTCGGGTTGTGTCGTCGCCACCAGCGCCGCGGTCTCCACCCGGGCCGCGGTCCAGGTGGCGGGGTCGTCGAGGTCACCGACGAGGACGTTCAGGCCCTGGTCCGCCATCACCAACGCCTCGGTGAGGTCGTCGACGATGACCACGTACGGCACGGCGGTCGCGTCCGCACGGTGGATCAGTGACCGGCTCACAGCATCCAGGCGGGTGAGGACGATGTGGTCCCGGACGTGGTCCGGGAGTCGACGCGGGGCCCGCGCACGGTCGCGGGCCGCCATCCACGGCAGGAACAGGAACTGGATGACGGCGAACGGCAGGAGCACGAGGATGAACAACGCACCGCTGATCAACACGACGATCGAGAAGATGCGGCCGAGGTCGGAGTGGAAGGTGATGTCACCGAATCCGAGCGTCGACATCGTCGTGAGCGACCAGTACACCGAGGTCGCCCAGCTGTAGTTGCGCCCCTCGTGCTCCATGATGAGGTGGAACAGGGTGCTGTAGAGGGCGACGAGCGCCACCAGCAGGCCGAGCAGCCAGAGCACCACCCGGGTGTTCGACCGCTGGCGCCGGAGGGTGGCCCCGAGCGTGTTGAGGATCAGCCCGAGCGACTTCACCCGCTGGACCGTACCCATCGGCGCGCCCCGCGGGACGGACGTGCGGCCGCGGTCAGGTGGTGACGAGGATCCGTTCCGAGGCGAACCGCCCGATGCCGACGTGGCGGCC
>CAYSCB010000515.1:0-1747 GCA_964429335.1 uncultured Aquihabitans sp. | reverse complement strand
GGAACCGGAAGTTGATCACGGCGACATCGCCCTCACGCCGACCATGCCGGTGAGACGACCATGCCGGTGAGCAGCACCCAGTTCGCCCGGATGAGCAGTCGGATCGGCTCGCTGACGAGCACGATCACGAACATGGCGAAGAGCGCCGCGGCGACGAGCAGCAGGAGGTCGCGCTTGCGCACCCGTCCCTGGTAGAGCCTGCTGACCCCCTTGGCATCGACGAGGATCGGTCCCACCTTGATGCGGGTCAGCATCGTCGAGGCCATCCCGGCGCGCCCCTTGTCGAGGAAGTCCACCATCGAGGAGTGCGTCCCGACCGCGACGATCAGGTCCGCACCCAGCTCGTAGGCGAGCAGCATCGCGATGTCCTCGCTCGTACCCGACGCCTTGAAGAGGTGGAACGGCAGACCCATCGGTCGGAGTCGGTCAGCTCCCGGAGCATGGCCGTCCCGGTACGCGTGCACGACGAGCGTGGCGCCGCATCGGAGGGCGTCCTCGGAGACCGAGTCCATGTCACCGATGATCACGTCCGGTGTCGTTCCCTCGTCCAGCAGCGCGTCGGCGCCACCGTCCACCGCGACCACCACCGGACGCATCTCCCGGAGGTAGGCCGTGCGCCGCAGCAGCTGCAGGTCCTCGCGGTAGCCGGATCCGCGCACCACGATCAGCACCTGACGACCGGTCCAGTCCACACCGAGATCCGGCATCTCGAGGTCGTCGTCGATCAGGTCGCTGCTGTGCTCGAGGTACTCCACCGTGTTCTCGACGAAGCGGTTCAGCTCGACGCCGAGGCGTGCACGGCTCTGCTCGTGGATCAACAGGATCGCGTCGACGTCCTCACGGACACCCGATGCCAGGACCGCGTCGCCACAGCGGACCTCCCCGCCGTCGAGGGTGAGACGGTCACCTTCGCGGACCCTGTCGAACAACGCTGCGCCCAGCCCGTCGATGAGGGGGATCCCCGCCCGGAGCAGCAACAGCGGGCCCTCGTTCGGGTAGCGGCCGGAGGAGGATGCGGCGGCGTTGAGGACCGCTGACGGTTGTGCCGCGACCAGGGTCTCCGCGGCGACCCGATCGATGTCCTCGTGGTCGATCACCGCGATGTCGCCGGGGACGAGCCGGGTGACGAGTCGCTTGGTCCGCTCGTCGACCTTCGCCGTCCCGCTCACCGTGACCTCCGATCCAGCGGGAAGGACGTCGCGACGCCGGAAGATGCCCGTCACGGTCGCCCTCGTCGATCGGCGGCGGTCGCGAGCAGCTCCTCGGCGTGGTCCCGGGCCGTCACCGAGTCGGGACGACCGGTCATCATCCGGCTGAGCTCGATCACCCGTCCATCCTCATCGAGGCGTTCGATGCTGGTGATCGTCGTGGTGTCGTGCTGCTCCTTGGTGACGAGCAGTTGGTGGTCGGCGAAGGCCGCCACCTGCGGCAGGTGGGTCACCACCAGGACCTGCCGCTCCTCGGCGAGACGTGCGAGCGCGGAGCCGATCGCTGTCGCTGCTTCGCCACCGACGCCGGCGTCGACCTCGTCGAACACCATCACGTCCGGGCCACCGCTCAGCACCAACCGAAGGGCGAGCATCACACGGCTCAGCTCGCCTCCGGAGGCGACGCGGGCCAGGTCACCGAGCGGAACACCCGGGTTCGTCGAGATGCGGATCTCCACGTCGTCGCCGGCGCCGGGGGCGTCAGGACGGTCGGCAACGATGATCTCGACCCGGCACCCCGGCAGCGCGAGCTCCTCGAG
>CAYSCB010000514.1:0-1751 GCA_964429335.1 uncultured Aquihabitans sp. | reverse complement strand
CTCGGACGTCTACAAGGTGCAGCTCGGCGCCGTCACCCGCGGTCGACCGACCGAGGAGCGGGTGCGCGCCACCCTCTCCGTGCTCGCCGGCCGCGGCGGCGTCGCCAGCTTCGCCGTGATCGCCCAGGGCACGGGCCTCAGCCCCAGCCGGGTACAGGGCCTGCTGCCCAACCTGGCCCGGGTGCTCAACGTCGACGGCTACGGCGTGCTCGACATCGACCAGCCCGCCCAGGAGGTCCGCCTCAACGTGCAGGTGCTGCGCGACCAGTTCCTCGGCGGTGCGCCATGAGCACTCCGGTCCCGTCCAAGGCCCGTCGCGACGACGTCATCAACGCGCTGCGCCGCGGCACCGTCCCCGCCCGGGGGCTCGACCTGCTGGCGGTCGGGCTCGACCGCATCGGCCCCACCATCGACGAGGAGATCGCCCAGGCGGCCGCCGGCAACGGCGTGTTCAAGTGCATCCGCGGCGAATGGGGATCCGGCAAGACGTTCGCCTCACGTTGGATCGCCGACCGGGCCCGACGGGCCGGGTTCGTGACCTCCGAGATCCAGATCTCCGAGACCGAAACGCCGCTGCACCACCTCCAGACCGTGTACCGACGGCTGGTGGAACGCCTGTCGACCGGCGACGGCGACACCGGCGCTTTCCGGGCGCTGATCGACGGCTGGTTCTACGTGCTCGAAGAGGATGTGCTCGCCGACGGCACCGTCGACGAGGCCGACGGCGCCGCGCTGGCTACCGCGACCGAGACCCTGATCGAGTCACGGCTGGCCGAGGTGAGCCGCACCAACCCGACGTTCGCCGCGGTGCTGCGCGCCTACCGCCGCGCCACCCACGACGGCGACCGGGCCGTCGCCGACGGGTTGGTCGCGTGGCTGGGCGGCCAACCGAACGTGGCCGCGTCGGTCAAGCGGTACGCGGGGATCAAGGGCGACATCGACCACGCCGGGGCGCTGTCGTTCCTGCAGGGCCTCCTGACGGTGATCCGCGACTCCGGCCACGGCGGGCTGCTGGTCATCGTCGACGAGGTCGAGACGTTGCAGCGGGTCCGCTCCGACACCCGCGACAAGTCGCTCAACGCGCTCCGCCAGCTCATCGACGAGGTCGACGGCGGCCGCTTCCCCGGCCTGTACCTGTTGATCACCGGCACGCCAGCGTTCTTCGACGGTCCCCAGGGCGTGCAGCGGCTGGCGCCGCTCGCCCAACGGCTGGCGGTCGACTTCAGCGGCGACCCCCGCTTCGACAACCCCCGCGCCGTGCAGGTGCGGCTGGCGGGCTTCGACCACGACCGCCTGGTCGAACTGGGCCGCAACGTGCGGTTCGTGTTCGTCGCCCACAACCCGCAGGCCGAGCGGGTGCTCGACGTGGTCGACGACGCCTACCTGTCGGACCTGGCCGACGCCGTGGCCGGCAAGCTCGGCGGACAGGTCGGCATCGCGCCCCGGTTGTACCTCAAGAAGCTGGTCGGCGACGTGTTGGACCGCGTCGAGCAGTTCGACGACTTCGACCCCCGCCGCGACTACGCCCTGACCGTCACCGACGGCGAGCTGTCCGAGGTCGAACGCAACGCGCAACGGGGCCTGACCCCCGACGACATCGACCTGGATGTCACCGGCCCCAGCTACCGTCGGCACCATGGGAAGGCAGACCAGCGATTCCAGTGAGCCCGTCGGAGAGCTGACCTGACGGTGCAGTCGTCGGTCGATCGCCACCGCTGGAACGACGTCCGGGAATGGGTGCGCGATCCAGG
>CAYSCB010000513.1:0-1756 GCA_964429335.1 uncultured Aquihabitans sp. | reverse complement strand
GGAGCTCGCCGGAGTCCTTCAGCGCCGACCGGGTCGCACCCCCGAGGGCGGCCGGATGCAACCGCGTGTGGGCGAGCGCGAGTCCGTCGGCTCCGATGGCGCGCTCTGCGGCGTCGACCGCGCGGTCGACGCCGACGACCGTGGTCGACGAACCGACGAGCTCGGCGAGATCCGTTGCGAGCAGCAGCGGTGATGCAGCGAGCTCGGCGAAACCGAAGTCGATCAGGTGGAGGCGGCCGTCTGCGCCAACGAAGATGTTGGCGAGGCGCAGATCACGATGGGCGATGCCGTGTGTCTGCAGCAGGGCCACCTGGCGCCACACCTCGTCGAGGAGCTCGTCGGTGACGTGATCGGGGTCCAGACGATCGAGCGAGTCGCCGTCGATGCCCTCGAACGCGAGCAGCATCGCGTCGTCGCCCAGGTCGGACACCGTCAGCAGCTCCGGGGTGGTGACGCCGATGGCGGCGGCGCGCATCGACAGGAGCGCCTCGTGTTCGACGGACCGGCGCAGCGACGACATCGGCCGCTCGTCACCGCTGTTGCGCAGGAAGAGCATCCGGAACGCCCGGAACATGAGATCGGCGGACCGGTTGTCCGCACCGAGGACCTTCACGAACACGGGGTCGCCACCGGTGGTGCTCCCGAGCCACGGCACCGACCCCCGGGCGTCGACGGCTGCCGGGTGGATGTCCGCGATCACGATCCCCGAGCGTGCGAGGCCGTCGATGAGCTCTCTTCGATCCGGTGAGGAGTCCGGCGTGCCGAACAGGAGCGCGACGGCCGCACCGCACGTGATGCCGAGGCCGACGTCCACGAACCACGCGACGGCCGGAACCTCCGCGAAGCCGAGCGTCGCGAGGAGGCTGAGAACGATCGTCGCGGTCCCCAGGCGCCGCGCGGATCGGGGCAGGTAGGGGACTCCGACGACGAATGCGGCGGTGAAGGCGGCAAGGAGGGGATCGTTGACCGACCCGTCGGTGTACGCGCGCGGGAACAGCGACGGTGGCTGACGGGTGAGCACGGATACGAGCACCTCGCTGAACCCGAACGCCGCGATCGCAGCGAGGTTGACGACAGCGAGCAGCCGGATGCGTCGGTACCGCAGCAGTTGCAGGTTCACGACCAGGGGCACGACCAGCAGGATCAGGGCGACGAGGATCGTCGGGATCGCCCGGATCCACGCGGGGAGCATGTGGGCCAGGTGCTCCCAGTCGTCGTTGAGGGCGGCCATCGTGTTCGAGAACCGCCACGTGACCGCGATGCCGAACACGGTCACGGTGATGCCGACGAGCAACCGCAGCAACGACGTGGGAGAGCGGACCATGCGACGCTCGGTCCCGATTGCGGGGAGTGGAGCGGTCGGTCCCGTGTCGTGCGGAGAACGGCGGATCATCGGTCGGGCCGCGATGCTACCGAGGCCCCGACGTGGATCGGCACGTCCACTCGGTAGCCTGCCCCTCCGGTGCCCGCGAACTCGCCGCTCAGCCCGTCAAGACGTCGTTGGCTGGTCCTCGGCGCCGTGGTGCTCGTCGCTGTCGCGCTGGCATCGGTCGCGGTGCTGCGACGCAGCCCGGGTCCGGAGGAGCTCCGGTTGGACCAGTTCCAACAGCGGCTGGACAGCGGACACGTCCGCACAGCGACGATGTTCAGGTCGTCGTCGACCGTCGAGGGGAAGCTCACCGACGGGACCCTCTACCGGACGGTCTTCCCTGCCGCCTACGGCGAGCAGCTCACGAAGGACCTGCTGGCACACGAC
>CAYSCB010000512.1:0-1764 GCA_964429335.1 uncultured Aquihabitans sp. | reverse complement strand
AGGTCATGAACGAGCAGCGCAAGGTGATCTACGCCCGGCGCGACGAGGTGCTCGAAGGCGTCGACCTGCGATCCGAGACGATGGAGTCGCTCGCGTCGGCGGTCGACGGGCTCCTTCAGACCCACTGCGGTTCCGACTACACCGAGGAGTGGGACCTCGAGGCGCTGCTCGGTGACACGGCGACGTACTGGCCGACCACGCTCGAGCCCGCCGACCTCGGTGACGCCGTCACGAGCGACCAGCTCTACGACGTGTTGATGGGTGACGCCACCCGTCACTACGAGGAGCGGGAGGAGGAGTTCGGCGAGGAGATGTTCCGCCAGATCGAGCGGCAGATCATGCTGCAGATCATCGACACCCGCTGGCGCGAGCACCTCAAGGAGATGGACTACCTGCAGGAGGGCATCAACCTGCGGGCGCTCGGCCAGAAGGACCCGCTCACGGAGTGGCAGCGCGAGGGGTTCGACATGTTCGGCACCCTGATGGAGTCGGTCAACCGTGAGTACGTCCAGTACGTCATGCACGTCCAGGTCGTGAAGGAGGAGCAGCCGAAGCTCCAGCCGCAGCGGTTCAGCTACTCCGCCCCGGACGACCCGTCGGAGGGGTCGAACCCCGTGCCGGCGATCGTGGCGGCAGAGGAGTCCGCCGGCGGAGGAGCGGACGCTGTCGACGAGCCCGCGACGCAGCAGCCGGTGGTCAAGAGCGAGTGGGACAAGACTCCTCGCAACGCACCGTGTCCCTGTGGCAGCGGCAAGAAGTTCAAGGTCTGTCACGGCGCCTCGTGAACCGATACCAGCAGAACCGACACGACCGGAACCGACCGTAGGACCGTGCAGGACTTCTCACCACGCATCAGCGCGCTCCGCTCCCGGCTGGCCGAGGCGGAGGGCTACCTGCGCGTTGCCGAGCTGCGAGCCCGCCGACCCCAGCTGGAGACCGAGCTCGGCCGCCCCGACCTGTGGGACGACCCTGCGATCGCCCAGGGTCTCCAGCGCGAGTTCGCGGAGATGTCCGACGACCTGGACCTCTACGACCGGCTCGAGTCACGCGTCGACGACGTCGACACCCTTGCCGAGCTTGCACGGGAGGAGGGTGACGAGTCGCTCGAACCGGAGATCGATGCCGAGCTCGGATCGCTGGTCGCCGAGTTCGACCGCCTGGAGCTTCGGGCGCTGTTCACCGGCGAGTACGACGACCGGGACGCGATCGTCGAGCTGAACTCGGGTGCGGGCGGCGTCGACGCCCAGGACTGGGCCGAGATGCTGCTGCGCATGTACGTGCGTTGGGCGGAACGATCCGGGATGGAGCTCGAGATCGAGTCGCTCAACGAGGGCACCGAAGCGGGCATCTCGTCTGCCACGTTCCTGGTGAAGGGACGCAACGCCTACGGGTGGATGCGATCCGAGCACGGCGTGCACCGCCTGGTGAGGATCTCGCCGTTCGACAACAACGCGCGTCGCCAGACGAGCTTCGCGTCGGTGAAGGTGACGCCGTGGATCGACGACGTCGACGACGAGATCGACGTTGACGACAAGGACCTGCGCATCGACGTCTACCGGTCCTCTGGTGCGGGTGGCCAGCACGTCAACGTGACCGACTCGGCGGTGCGGATCACGCACCTGCCGACCGGGATCGTCACGTCGTGTCAGAACGAGCGGTCCCAGCATCAGAACAAGGACCGGGCCATGAAGATCCTCAAGGCCAAGCTCCTCGACCTGGAGCGCCAGAAGCGGGCAGAGAAGCTGGCCGAGATCACCGGCGAGG
>CAYSCB010000511.1:0-1765 GCA_964429335.1 uncultured Aquihabitans sp. | reverse complement strand
CGAGCGGTGATCTTCGACTTCGGTGGGGTGTTCATCGACTCGCCGTTCGACGCCCTGGTCTCCGCCGCGCAGCACCGGGGCATCGATCACCAGCGACTCCTCGACGTGGTCTTCGGGTCCTACGACCGCGACACCGACCACCCGTGGCACCGGCTCGAACGAGGCGAGATCGACGTCGAGGAGGCCCGTGAGGAGATCATCGCTCTGTCGATCGTCGGTGGCGGCGAGGAGCTCGACCCGTTCACGCTCGTCGCCGACGTCGTGGGCGGTGGCGTCCGTGACGAGGTCGTGCAACGCTGCCGTGCCTACCGCAGCTCCGGTCTGCTCACCGGGCTGCTGACGAACAACGCCAGGGAGTTCGAGCCGTTCTGGCGGCCGCTGCTGCCCCTGGATGAGCTGTTCGACGACGTCGTCGACTCCTCGCTGGTCGGGCTGCGCAAGCCGGACCCCCGCATCTACGAACTGGCGCTCGATCGGCTCGGGGTCGCAGCGTCCGAAGCGGTGTTCATCGACGATGCTCCCGGCAACGTGGACGGCGCCCGTGCTGTCGGCATGGCGGCGGTGCTGATCGGACCACGACGCGACGACGTGCCGGTCGCGTTGTCGGAGCTCGACTCGTTCGTCAGGTCACCTCGAAGCACCAGTTGACGGGCTTGGCCGTCTTCGGTGGCTCGGTCGACTTCCACACCATCGCGGTGATGCAGTTCCGTCCGCTGCTGAGACGGGTGACCGGACGGCCCTCCCCGGGAGTGAACTGCACCAGACCGGTGCCGGTCTGGGTGACGAGCCCGTCGGCCGCTGTCCTGATCTCCTTGCCGTCGATGATCAGATAGGCCGAGTAGCCGTCCTTCACGTCGATGCCGACGGTGGCCTGAGCGAGGATCTCGCTGCCGGAGGTCGGGATGAGCCGGTCGACGGACTCCGGGAGGACCTCCGAGGTCCGATCGCCGCCGGTGCTCGCGATCATCACGGACACGACGATCCCGGCGAGCGCCCCGACGACGAGCAACGCCATGATCGTGTAGGCCCACCGGTCGGGGAGCTCCCGGCGCCGCTGTGGGGATCGGTCGTCGATGGGGGTGGTCTCGCCGGTCATCCGCCGAACGTTCTACCCGCGACCCGCCCACCGGTACGATCGCGTCGTCGTGTCGACTCCCTCGCTCGGCCAGCGGACTGGCTCGGAGATCGGGCGGGAACTGGGCGGACGGTACCGCCTGGTTGCCCCGATCGGGATCGGTACGTCGTCGCGCGTGTTCATGGCGGTGGACACGCGTCTCCGCCGCACGGTGTCGGTCAAGGTCCTGCACGCCTCCCCCCCAGCGGACGCCCCGGTCCTCCCGCTGTTCCGCCCCGCAGCCCGTTCCGCCGCCGCAGCCTGTTCAGCCGGCGGCTCCACCGCCGCAGCCTGTTCAGCAGAAGGAACCTGAACTGGAAATTCCCGTGGAGCTCAACGGCGGCATCGTGGTTTCTGTGCCGGCATGCCTCCTGGCTGTTGCGCCTGATAACACGAGCATTGTGCTCGGTGTGCGACATTCAGCGCGACCTATGCAATTTACTCGCAACACGATTTGCACACTGCACCTGCCGCAGTACGGGCCGCGTGTTGTTGTCGCTACCGGTATCAATTACGATTCTCCGACGGGTGACGGCGAAACAGCCAGGCATTCCGTGTTCCTGGTGCATCCGACCGAGAACAGCCAGAGTTAGTCGCCGAAGCTGCAACTACTTACGCCTTAAGTTGTTAAATCCAGCGCATTGGAGGCGC
>CAYSCB010000510.1:0-1774 GCA_964429335.1 uncultured Aquihabitans sp. | reverse complement strand
CGTCGCTGGTGAGGGTCCGCCTGGTCGACCTCGGCTCCGGCGAGGATGTGTCGGTGGACGCGGCGCAGCTCGACCTGTCGTATCGCAGCTCCAACCTGCGGGCCGACCAGGTGGTGCTGCACGCGGACCTGCAGCTCGCGACCGGTGACGTTCGCGCCGGCGAGGCCGAGCTGTCGGAGATCGTCCGGTGGCGTCGGGAGCACCAGCCAGGTGGCCAGAACGCCGGCTCGGTGTTCACGAACCCTCCGGGGGATTCCGCCGGCCGCCTGATCGACGCCGCCGGCTGCGGCGGACTCCGGATCGGGACCGCGGAGGTGTCGACCAAGCACGCGAACTTCATCCAGTCCGACGTCGGCGGTTCGGCCGACGACGTGCACGCCCTCATGGTGGAGGTGGTGCGTCGGGTCGCCGATGTCCACGGCGTGCACCTGCACCCCGAGACGCGCCTCGTCGGGTTCGGTCCGTTCCCGGACCCGGATGGACGGAGATCGTGACCGGCACGATCGTTCCGCCACGACGCACCGAGGCGACCCGTCCGGCTCCGGTCTCCGACGAGGATCCCCGGATCGCCGAACGTCGACGTGGCGTCGCCGCGCACGCGAAGCGGAGACGTCGCGTCGTGCTGGTGGTCGTGGTCGGGCTGCTCGGCCTGGTCGCGCTGGCCGTCGGCCTGCTCCGCTCGCCGCTGTTCGCTGTCGAACGGGTGCGGGTGAGCGGGACCACCGGCGTCGGCCATGCGGAGGTCATCCGGGCCAGCGGCGTGCGGCGTGGTGACGCGCTGGTCGACGTCGATCCCACCCGGGTCCGCGCCGAGGTCATGTCGGTGCCCCTGGTCGCATCGGCTCGTGTCGAGCGCGAGTGGCCCCACACGGTGCGGATCACGGTGACCGAGGAGGTTCCGCTCGCGACCCTCGCCGTAGCCGGCCGCACGCTGGTGGTCGGCCGGGGTGGACGGACCCTCGGTGACGCCGGGAGCCTCTCGGGCGTGGCCGTCGGCAACGACCTCCCACGGATCGTCGTCGCCGACGGGGTCATCGGATCGGCGCTGAAGGCGGGATCCGTGCTGCCGGAGCAGCTGATGCCGGTGGTCGCCCTCGTCGAACAGCTCCCGCCTCGACTCGCTGCCCGTCTCCAGGAGGTGACCGTCGCGGCGGACGGATCGTTGACGCTCACCCTCGGCGACGGCGCGGGAAGCGTCGAGTTGGGGCGTGCCGAGGACGTCCCGGCGAAGCTCCTCGCCGTCGAGAGCGTCCTCGCAGCGGTCGACCTCGACTGCCTCGACGTGCTCGACGTCTCCGATGCCGCCAGGCCGAGGATCAGACGGCGTGCAGGGTGCGCGGTCGGCCCTCCGACGGTCGCCGCGCCGACCGACAGGCCCAACGGACAGTCGGACGCCCAGCCCGACGGGCAGGTGACGAAGCCCTCGGCCGGGCAGGCGACGAAGCCGTCGGCCCGGCAACCCACCAAGCCCTCGGCCGGGCAGGTGACGAAGCCGTCAGCCGGGCAGGTGACGACCACGGTCGCCGTCGGTGGGCGGTCGGGCAGGTGATCGTTGCTTCACGCTCGCGGACGGCCGTACAGTTCTGTCCCGCATCGCCGGGTCACGACTGCGCCCCGGTTCCTGGAGGTTTCTGACACCGATGGCCCACAACCCGCAGAACTACCTCGCCGTCATCAAGGTGGTCGGCATCGGTGGAGGTGGCTGCAACGCGGTCAACCGGATGATCGATGCCGGACTCAAGGGCGTCGAGTTCATCGCCATCAACACCGACGC
>CAYSCB010000509.1:0-1779 GCA_964429335.1 uncultured Aquihabitans sp. | reverse complement strand
ACAGGTGAGGACGACACGGCGGAGCCGGGCGGGGACGACCCGGGGCGTGCGCGGCGGTTCGTGGACGGCGACGGCGGGTTGCGCGTCGCGGTGTACGAACGCAACCGCGACGCGACCGACTCGGTCCTGCTCGTCCACGGCTACCCCGACGACCACACCGTCTGGGATCCCGTCGTCGACCTGCTCGCCGATCGGTTCCACGTCATCACCTACGACGTCCGGGGTGCCGGTGCCTCCGGTGTGCCCGACGCCGTCGCCGGCTACCGGCTCGACGCCCTCACCGGTGACGTCGCCGCGGTGATCGACGCGACGGTGCCGGCCGGACGCCGTGTCCACCTGGTCGGCCACGACTGGGGGTCGATCCAGGGTTGGCACTTCGTCTGCGACGTCCGAGTCGCACCCCGGATCGCATCGTTCACGTCGATCTCGGGTCCGCACCTGGACGCAGTCGGCGCCTGGTTCCGACGTGAGGGGACATCGGCGCCGTCGCTCGCATCCGTGGTTCGCCAGGGGCTGAAGTCCTGGTACATCGGAGCGTTCCAGGTCCCGATCCTGGCACCTGCGTTCTGGCGTTCCGGCTTCGCCCGACGGGCGTGGCCCGGTGTCCTCGAACACGCCGAGGGTGTTCCGCCGCAGCGGCTGCCCGACGGCGACAAGATCGCCGGCACGCAGTCCGACGGGGCGAACGGGGTCGGTCTCTACCGGGCGAACGTGCTGTCGGCGCTGACCCATCCACGCCGGATCCACACCGACGTGCCGGTGCAGGTCGTGATGCCGCTGCGGGATCGCTACGTCAGTCCGGAGCTCGCGGAGTGCGTCGATGGTGTCGCCGATGACATCGTGTTCGTCCGGGTCGACGGTGGGCACTGGCTCCCGTTGTCGGATCCCGAACGGGTCGCCGAGCTCGTCACCGAGCACATCGAGCGCCATCGGTGAGTCGACGTCCGGTCGGTGCCGGTGATGGGTGTGCACGGGCCGAAAAATGAAGCGGTTGCGGTCAACCCCACCGACCGCAACCGTTCCATTCCCACGGAGCCGGGAATTCGCCCCGTTGCTCCCTCCCGGTTCCCACCGGACCGATGAACTGGGTTCCACCGTAGGGAAACGGAGCGGGTCTGGACAGAGGCAGAACTACCCGTGCGATGCCGGACCGGTCGGCGAACGGGCGATCAGCGTGGGCAGTCCTTCGAGAACCACTCGCCGAAGGCCTTGACGGCGGCCTTGTAGGCGGTGTCGTTCAGGTCGGCGCCGGTGAGCTGACCACCGTTGTCGGCGATCCGGCCGAAGGTCGCGGCGACGGCGTCGGCGTGGGCGTGCAGCGACAGGGGCAGGTCCGCCTTCATCTGTTCGGCGGACTGCTGGGAGCGCCTCGCGCCGTCGGCACCCTCGAGCACGCCCTGGACGAGGTTCGAGAACTTCGCGGCCAGCTTGACGCAGTCGCCGACGGGGCCGGTGACGTCGCCGAGGTCGGGGATCGTCGTCGTGGCGTTCGGATCGACCGGCGCCGATCGGCCGGCGGACGAGGACGGGCCGGCTGATGGGGTGGTCGACGGGGTGGCGGTGGTCGTGGCGGCAGAGCCGGTGTCGTCGCTGCTGCAGGCGGGTGCGGCGGCGAGCACAGCGACGGCGACGAGGACGGTGGCGATCGTGACTCGTGCCGACCTGGTCGTCCGAGAGAGGTGCGATGACATCGTGGTGGATCCTGAACTCGGGTCGTCTGGTTCGTGTGGCGGTCGCGCGATGACCCGAGTTCGGGAGGGGGCGTGGTGGGGGTGGGAC
>CAYSCB010000508.1:0-1781 GCA_964429335.1 uncultured Aquihabitans sp. | reverse complement strand
CGGAATCGGGTGCCGGCGATCGGCCGGGAGATGACCCGGCCGTCGAGCAGCTGCACCAACGGCTCGGGTGAGCAGCCGACGAGGGTGAGGTCGTCCTCGCGGAGCAGGAACATGTACGGGCTCGGGTTCACCTGACGCAACGTCCGGTAGATGTCGAGCGGTTCGGCCGAGGTCGTGAAGTCGAAGCGCTGGGCGAGCACGACCTGGAAGATGTCACCCGCAAGGATGTGCTCCTTGGCGACCTCGACAGCCCGCTCGTAGTCGCCGCCCGACATGGACGACACGACCTCGACGGACTCCTCGGCGCGGTTCGGCGGCTCCACGAGCGGTTCGTCGATCGGTGTGGCACCGTCGGCCGCCATCCGCTCCAGACGCGCGACGGCCGACGCGTAGGCGGCGTCGAGCTCCGCGTCGGCGGCGTCCTCGGCGACGAACGCGTTCGCGACGAGGGTCACCTGCTGTGACCAGTGGTCATACGCAGCCAATTCACCGATGACCGACAGCACCGCGTCGGGCCACCCCCGGTCATCGGCGGGCACGTCCGGCAGGTGCTCGACCTCACGGACCACGTCGTAGCCGAGGTAGCCGACCACGCCGGAGTGCAGCGGCGGCAGCTCCGGGACATCACCCCCGGTGACCGCGGCGAGATCCTCGCCCGTCGGCGCACGCAGATGGTCGAGCAGCACGTCGAGCGCGGCGAGGATGCCGCCATCGGTGGGTACAGCGTCCGCGTCGAGGCCGGCGGGCAGCTCCCCGATCAGCTCGACGTGTCGACCACGGGCGACGAGCCGCGTGCGAGGGTCGCGTCCGACGAAGCTCCACCGGCTCCACCGGCCGCCGTGGTCGACGGATTCGAGCAGGAACCCGTGCCGGCCACGTGTTCCGTCGGCTGGGACATCCGGTCCGCACCAGCGGGCGAACGCAGCGACCGGCGTGGTCAGATCCGCGAGCAGCGTCCGGGTGACCGGGACGACGCGGAAGTGGCGTGCGAGCGCCCGGAACTCCTCCTGGGTGAGCATCCGGTACCGGGTCAGGTGGGGCCGGGACGTTCGGTGATCCGGTCGTCGGAGCCGAAGGTCCGGAACCAGCAGGTGTAGGCACCGGTGTGGCAGGCGCCGTTGCCCTCCTGTTCGACGAGGAACAGCAGTGCGTCACCGTCGCAGTCGTAGTGGGCGGAGCGGATGAACTGCCGGTCCCCCGACGTGTCGCCCTTGCGCCAGACCTCCTGACGGGAACGAGACCAGAACACCGTGCGGCCCTGTTCGAGGCTCATCCGCAACGTCTCGGCGTTCATCCACGCCATCATCAGCACGGCCCTGGTGTCGACGTCCTGGACGATCGCGGGGACGAGACCGTCGTCGTCGTAGCGGATGTTCGCCAGATCCCCCTCGCGGACCTGGATCGGGGTGACGGCGGGACTGTCGGGAGTGGCGGACATCGTGGTGCAACTGTACGAGCACCCGTTCTGTTCTGCAGAACACAACGGATCCGTTGTGTTCTGCAGAACAGAACGGGGCATTGGGCGGAGGGTCAGAGGTATAGGCCGGTGTGACCTGCTTCGAGGCGTTCCGACGCAAGGGCGTGGATGTCGCGCTCGCGGAGGATGATGAAGGTCTCGCCGCGGACCTCGACCTCGTAGACCTCCTCGGGGTTGAACAGCACGTGGTCGCCCTCCTCGACCGCCCGCACGTTCGGCCCCTTGGCCCGGACCTCTGCCCACGCCAGCCGCTTGCCCATCTGGGCGGTGGCCGGGATGAGGATTCCCCCGGTGGAGCGGCGGT
>CAYSCB010000507.1:0-1783 GCA_964429335.1 uncultured Aquihabitans sp. | reverse complement strand
CGACCACGACGTGGCAGCCCGCATCGTGGATCTGGCGTTCACCCTCGTGCAGGGGGCGGCGATGTCGCGCATGGAGGGCTTCGGCGATCCCGATGGCGTCATCCAGACCGCCGCTGCACTCGCCCGCCAGATCACCACCCTCGTCGGCACCGATCCCGGAGATCCGGGTTCGCACACGACCCAGAGCCCCAGCACAGCACCGACTTCCAGCACAGCACCGACTTCCAGCACACTCTCCGGAGGAACCCGATGACCGCAACGCAGACCAGCTCCCGCAACGGCCACCGTCCGTCGGCCACGCGCAAGATCCCGGTCCGCCACCTGCAGGATCGCCATGTCGACCACGAGATGGACCAGTGGATCGTTCCCGACGACCCGATCTTCAGCCACTTCCTCGCAACCCTCTCGGCGGTGTTCCCGAAGGGTGAGGAGTTCTTCGTCGCATCCGTTCGCGCCCACCGGGACGCGATCAAGGACAACGCCGTGCTCAAGGCACAGGTGAAGGGGTTCATCGGCCAGGAGGCCATGCACTCGAGGGAGCACCGGGACATGAACGCCCGCCTGGCGAAGATGGGCTACCACACCGTCCGGGCCGACAAGACGATCGGTCGCCTGGTCGACTTCATCTCGCACATCCCACCGTCCACGCTGCCGATCGCAGCGACCGCTGCGGCAGAGCACTACACGGGCCTGCTCGGCGAGTCCGTCCTGTCCGACGAGACGACCCGCCAGACCCTCTTCGGCCAGGAAGCCGTCCTTCCGCTCATCGAATGGCACTCCCTCGAGGAGATCGAGCACAAGAACGTGGCCTTCGACGTCATGAAGGCTGCCGGGGCCGGCTACCCGGTGCGCGTCGGTGGGTTCCTCGCGACCACCGGCGTCCTCGTCACGTACATCGTCATCGAATGGGGTCGCGCGGTGTGGGAGGACCGCGGCGTGATCACGGCGGAGCACCGTCGCACATTCCTGCGCAACCTCGGCAACCAGAAGCTGCTGAGCCCGTGGCTCGTACGCAACGTCCTCAAGTACCTGCGTCCCGGGTTCCACCCCGATGACACGAACACCGACGGGCTGCTCGAGGAGTGGAAGGTCCGCCTGGCCGACGTCGCCACCCCCGCGCCGACGAAGAGGTGATCCGGGGCGTCGCCCGTTCCCTCCGGTGCACCGGTGGGAACGGGGCCGGCGTTCAGCGGGAGATCAGCTCCCTCAGCCTCCGGCGGTGCATCACGGCCTCGTCCGGATCGACGACCGGCTCCGCCTCTCCGAAGTGGATCTGCCGCTCACGCACCCGCGCCATGATCAGGCCGTGCCGGTATGCGGCATAGACCTCGAACCACGCCAGGTCGACCGGTTCGACGCCGCTCGAATCGTGGTAGCGGGCTGCCACGTCGTCCAGGCGCAGCATGTCGGGAAGTCCCGGCATCTCGAACTCGACGGTGATGTCCTGGAAGAAGGTGTGCAGGAACGCCATCCAGGCGATGTCGACCTCACGTGGAGCGATCCCAGCCATCTCCCAGTCGAGGACCGCGACCGGTGAGCTCGAGTCGTCGTAGATGACGTTGCCGATCCGTGCGTCACCCCACGACAGCACCGGATCCCGCGCATCGGCTGCCTCCGGCCAGTTCGCCTCGAGCCAGGCGATCGCGTCGTCGAGCACCGGAACGGAGCGATCGCCGCAGACCCACGCGTGGTACTCGCGCCAGTGGTCGACGTGGCGACGCAACGCCGTCGACCCGTCCCCCTCGTACTCCAGGAAGGCGGTGGCCTCCCCGAGCGGCGTGGT
>CAYSCB010000506.1:0-1794 GCA_964429335.1 uncultured Aquihabitans sp. | reverse complement strand
GTGGTCTCGGCAAGTCCCACGCCCTGGAGCTCGCCCGCCGCGGCGCCCGGATCGTGGTGAACGACCTCGGCGGCTCGGTGAGCGGCGAGGGCGACAACGCGTCCGCGGCCCAGATCGTCGTCGACGAGATCGTCGCCGCCGGCGGTGAGGCCGTTGCGAACCACGACTCGGTGGCCACCCCCGAGGGCGGCCAGGCGATCGTCGACGCCGCGGTCGATGCGTTCGGCACCGTCGACATCGTCATCAACAACGCCGGCATCCTGCGCGACAAGTCGTTCCACAACATGACCCCCGAGCTGCTCGAGCCGGTCATCCAGGTGCACCTGCTCGGCGCGTTCTACGTCACCCAGCCGGCCTGGAAGATCATGCGCGACAAGGGCTACGGCCGCGTCGTCAACACCAGCTCGAACTCGGGGCTCCTCGGCAACTTCGGCCAGTCCAACTACGGCGCCGCCAAGTTGGGCCTCGTCGGGTTCACCCGGGTGCTCGCGAACGAGGGCCGCTCGAAGGGCATCAAGGTCAACGCGATCGCCCCGGTCGCCAAGACCCGCATGACCGAGGACCTCCTCGGCCCGCTCGGCGACAAGCTGGAGGCCTCCGAGGTCACACCCACGGTCATCTACCTCGCCTCGGAGGACTGCCCCGTCAGCGGCGAGGTGTACTCCGTCGCCGGCGGTGTCGTCGCCCGCTACTTCATCGGCCTGACCCCCGGTTGGTACCAGGAGGGGCACAGCGCCGAGGACGTCCGGGACCACTTCGACCAGATCCGCGACGAGACCGGCTACATCGTCCCCGAGGATCCCTCCGGCGAGCTGAAGAAGCTCTTGGAGACGCTCATCTGAGCCACGCTCGCGTTCCTCACGTCGGCGGCGGAACCTGCCGATGTGAGGAACCGTGAGCACGACAGCAGGATCCGGCCCGGGCACCGGAACCCGACACCCGGCGACCGCCACTGCTGCGGAGCGGCCAGCCAGCGCGGATGAGGTCGTCGCTGCACTTGCCGACCACGTCGCCGAGCTGGTCGTGGTGTTCGACGGCTCCGGTCACGTGATCTCCGTGAACGGAGCGATCCGTCGGATGCTGGGGCGTGAACCCGCCGAGTGGATCGGTCTCCACGGAGCAGACATCTGCCACCCCGACGACCTGGAACTCGGCATGGAGCTGCTCGTCAGCTCCCAGGCGACCGGTGACGGCGTGAAGGAGCCCGTCTGCTACCGGCTGTCCCACGCGGACGGCACCTGGATCGATGCCGAGTGCGTCAGCACGAACGTGGTGCTCGGCGACGGCAACCAGGTGCTCGTGCTGAGCTGTCGACCGACCGGTCGGGCCCGGCCGCACGAGACGATCTTCGACGAGGCGGCAGCGCGCGTCTCGCTCATGTTCGAGCAGTCGGCGCTCGGGATGGCCCAGGTGGACCTGGGCGGACAGATCCTCCGCTCGAACTCCGAGCTGGCTCGGATGTTCGGACGGACGGTCGCCGACCTGCAGGGCCGTCACCTGTCGGAGTTGATCGCCGCGGAGCAGCGGGATCTCGTCGCCGGCGACGGATCGCCGCTGCTCAGCGGTCGTGGCGGCCGGATCGACCGGGTCACGGTCGAGGCTGCCGACGCGGTGGTCGGTCACGAGACCGTCGTTCGGCTCAGCACCAGTCTCGTGGATGACCACCTCGGGGAGCCCATGTACTTCGCGTTGCAGGCCGTCGACCTGTCCGAGGGCGTGGTCGCGGAGCAGACGGTGCGCGATCGTGAAGCACAGCTGAGGACGATCCTCGAGATGGCCGAGGAGGGGATCGTC
>CAYSCB010000505.1:0-1795 GCA_964429335.1 uncultured Aquihabitans sp. | reverse complement strand
TGGAACACTGCGAAGACATCGGCGAGCACTACTGGGCGGCCTACGCAGAGGGCGGACTCGCGTTCGCCTGGATCATGGTCGAGCGCATCGACCTGGCTCAGCCTGCACTGGAGCGCATGGAGGCACGCGCCAGGGGGCTCGGCAGCCCGCAACTCCTCGCCGATGCACTGGCACGTCGCGCCGTGATCGACTCGGCTGCCGGCCGCTACCGGGGCGTCGACGAGGCCTGCCGAGAGCTCGAAGGGCGCTTCGCCCGGCTGACCCGGCTGAACGTGACGGCAGCGGCGCGCTCGATGTTGATGTGTGCCGAGGCCGCGCGCGGTCGCGCCCACGTGCATGAGGCGGCGGCCCGGGACCTCCTCGACGTCTACCTCCGCTCCGGCGAGGTCCAGCACGTGCCGCTGATCATGGGGGCGCTCGCCGAGATCTGGATCGCGACCGACCGCGCCGCCGACGTCGAGCCGATGCTCGCCGAGCTGGTCGAGCTCGTCGCGCCCTATCCATACTTCCGTGTCCGGACGCGGCATCGCCGAGCCCTCGCGCTTGTGTCGCTCGACGACAGGGTGGCGGCCCGGGCGCTCCTCGACGAGGCGGCGACCGACACGGCCCGGATCGGCAACCGCGCCACCGGCGCCGAGACCGACGTGCTCCTCGCCGTCCTCGACCGCCGCGACCGCCGGCATCGTGCTGCGTTCGACCACGCCTGGGCCGGCGTCTCTGCTGCATCAGCCCTCGGCGCGGAGCAGACCATGGCCTCCGGGTTGGAGGTGCTCGCCGCTCTGCTGGCCGACACCGAGCGACACGAGGCCGCTGCCCGCCTGCTCGGCGCTGCGGCAAGGTGCCGCGACGACGTCGGAGTGACGATCAGACTGGGATGGCAGTCCGACCACGACGCCACCGTGAACTTCGTGCGGACGGCTCTGGGCGACGCGTTCGACACCGAGCTCGACATCGGTAGGAGGACGACGCCCAGCGAAGCACTCGCGCTGGCGGATCGGCTCCGTGGAGCCCGCGACCGACCCAAGCTCGGTTGGGACGCGCTGACCGCCACGGAGCAGCGGGTCGCCGAGCTCGCCGCGGCCGGTCGGACGAACCCGCAGGTCGCTGCCGAGATGCTCGTCGGCCGGGAGACCGTCAAGAGCCACCTCAGCTCGGTCTACCGCAAGCTCGACATCTCCAACCGTGTCGAGCTGGCGACGTTCCTGGCAGGGAGGTCCGCCGCGTCATGAACGGCTCGACGGTCGCGACGAGCATCCACTGCAGTCCCACGGTGGTCGCCCCGCCTCCCTGGTTGCTTCGAAGTGGTTCGTCCAAACCGAACATCGTCGTCAGGTGACCGTGACGTCAGCTGCTCGATCGTCGTCGATGTGTTGACGACCGGATCGCGTCACCGCCCGAAGGAGAAGCTCGACGAGCTGATGCCCGCACCCATCGCATCGGTCTCGTGGTGGAAGCGCGTGCCCGGGTCGCCCTCCGCTGCACCGACCGCGACCATCAGCGGGATGAGGTGATCGGCAGCCGGGTGGCTCCGCCGGGCACCCGGCGCATCGGCCCATTCGAGGAGCCGACCGCTGCGCTCGTCGACCGGACCTTCGACAAGGACGTCGTTGAGCCACCCGGAGAACTGACGGGAGGGTTCGACGCCCGCCTGACCCATCTCGCGCAGGTTGTGGTAGGTGAACCCGCTGCCGACGACGAGCACGCCCTCGTCGCGCAGCGGCGTCAGCGCCCGACCGACGGCGAGGTGCTCAGCGGGGTCGTAGCCATGGCAGATCGACAGCTGCAGGACCGGGAC
>CAYSCB010000504.1:0-1823 GCA_964429335.1 uncultured Aquihabitans sp. | reverse complement strand
CATCGTCCGGTACAGGTAGTAGGTACCGCCGACCGGACGGCCCGGCTCCATTCCCGCATAGCGCTTGACCGCCTGGCGGGCCATCGCCCGCATCCGAGCCTGATCACCTTTGAGGAGCGCCTGGTAGAGCGCTTCGGCCAGCTCCTCGGGCGTCAGACCGTCAGCGTGTCCGCCGGCGCCGTCGCCCTTGCCGGCACCCTCGGGCAGCTCGCCGACGAGATCCTCGTCGAGCTCGACGTCTGGTCCGGACCCCTCGTCGTCATCGCCGATCGAGTACTCGGTGCCCCGCAACGAGAAGTACACCTCGAACACCGTCTCGAACGCCCGCCAGTGGGCGTGGTTCTTCACCAGCGTCGCGGCGAGTGCGTACTTGAAGGCGTTGCGGTCATCCAACGGGATGTGGCGGACGGCCTCCATCGCGTCGAGGTTCTCGGTCAGGCTCACCGGCAGGCCGGCGTTGCGGAGCTCGGCGATGAACCCGTTGAGCAGGTCGAGGAGCGCCGCACCGGCCAGTTGGTCGTGGGAACCGGCGACTGCGACCTGACCGTCGGTGCTCACCGCTTGAACGCCTGTGGTTCAGCGGCGATCTCCTTGACCGCCTTCGCGATGTCCGACTGGTACTTGAGCAGGATGTTCGCGGTGCCGACGGCTGTGTCGGCATCGACGTGTTCCTTGCCGAGCAGCACGAGGGTGCGGGCCCAGTCGATGGTCTCGGACACCGACGGCGCCTTCTTCAACTCGAGCTGGCGGATCGAGCGAACGATCCTGGCGATCTCGTCCGCGAGCGTGGCGGTGACCCCGGGGACCTTGGTGAGGACGATCTCCTTCTCACGATCCATGTCGGGGTAGTCGACGTGCAGGTAGAGACAGCGCCGCTTGAGCGCCTCGGACAGCTCGCGGGTGTTGTTGGAGGTGAGGAACACCATCGGGATCTGGCGGGCGGTGATCGTGCCGAGCTCGGGGATCGACACCTGGAAGTCCGACAGGATCTCCAGCAGCAGCGCCTCGGTCTCGACCTCGACGCGGTCGACCTCGTCGATGAGGAGCACGACCGGGTCCTCAGCGCGGATTGCTTCGAGGAGCGGCCGGGTCAGGAGGAAGTCGTCGGAGAAGATGTCCTCCTCGATCTCGTCCCAGCCTGTCGTCTCGCCCTCGCCGCGGGATGCCTGGATGCGCAGGAGCTGCTTCTTGTAGTTCCACTCGTACAGCGCCTTGGATTCGTCGAGTCCCTCGTAGCACTGGAGGCGGATGAGACGGGCACCGGTGATCTCGGCGACGGACTTGGCGAGCTGCGTCTTGCCGGTCCCGGCGGGTCCCTCGACGAGGATCGGCTTGCCGAGCCGGTCAGCGAGGTAGACGATGCCGGCGATGGGCTTGTCGGAGAGGTAGTCGACCTTGCGGAGCCGGTCCCGGACGTCGTCAACGCTGTCGAATCGGGGATCGGTCTGCACGGTGTCCATCGCGGCAGACTACTGACTGCTCCGCCACCCTCCCGATCCCGTTCTGTTCGGCAGATCACAACGTCTCCGTTGTGATCCGACGAACAGAACGGTACGTGGGCTACAGGGGCTGCACGAACACGATCGACCCAGCGGTGTCGCTCCCCCACTCGTCGAAGCCGAGGTGACGGTAGAAC
The DNA here is from genome assembly GCA_964429335.1 of uncultured Aquihabitans sp. Classification (GTDB taxonomy): domain Bacteria; phylum Actinomycetota; class Acidimicrobiia; order Acidimicrobiales; family Microtrichaceae; genus Dermatobacter. Next base: position 187 of record CAYSCB010000504.1, on the reverse strand, counting down.
GCGACGGCACGTACTTTGGCCGGGTTGCATCCGAGGTTGACGCCGGTGCTGCCACGTTCGACCAGCTGGCCGAGCAGCCGATCGATCAGCCGTCGACCCGACCCCTGACCCTGGGCCTCTGGGAGCAGTTCCATGTTGAGATGCGGCGGGTACTCGTCCACTCACGCCGCGTCTGTGCCGACGCGGG
>CAYSCB010000503.1:0-1825 GCA_964429335.1 uncultured Aquihabitans sp. | reverse complement strand
AGTGGATCCAGTCCTACCGGGACCTGCCGCTGCTGTTGAACCAGTGGGCCAACGTGGTGCGTTGGGAGCTGCGTCCCCGCACGTTCCTGCGCACGAGCGAGTTCCTCTGGCAGGAAGGTCACACCGCGCACGCGACCGAGGCGGACGCCAGAGCGTACGCACGTCGGATCCTCGACGAGGTCTATCGGGACTTCATGGTCGAGGTGTTGGCCATCCCGGTGCTCGCCGGCGTGAAGATCCCCGAGGAGCGCTTCGCCGGAGCCACCAACACGCTGACATGCGAGGCCATGATGCGTGACGGCAAGGCGTTGCAGATGGGGACGAGCCACGAGCTCGGCCAGAACTTCGCGAGGGCGTTCGAGATCGACCACCTCGACGAGGCGGGTGTCCAGCAGCTCTGCTGGACCACCTCGTGGGGGGTGTCGACCCGCATGATGGGCGGGCTGATCATGGCCCACGGTGACGACCGGGGGCTCCGCGTGCCGCCGCGGCTCGCCGCAGTGCAGGTCGTCGTCCTCGTCGTCCGCGACGACGACGGCACCGTCACGGAGGCGGCGCGGAGGATCTGCGATTCGCTGGACGGTGCCGGGATCAGGGTCCGACTCGATGACCGCGTGTCCACGCCGTTCGGTCGACGCGCCACCGACTGGGAGCTGAAGGGCGTGCCGGTCCGCGTCGAATTGGGCCCACGCGACCTGGCGGAGGGCAGGGCGCTGGTCGTGCGCCGCGACGCCGCTGACATCAACGGGGCCGCGAAGGAGCCGCTGGCGATCGCCGAGTTACCGCGTCGCCTTCCATCGGTGCTCGACGAGATCCAGTCGGGACTGCACCGGCGGGCGCTCGCGCTACGTGAGGAGCGGACCGCCGACGTCGGGTCGGTTCCCGACGCGATCGCTGCGGCGGCCACCGGATTCGCCCGGATTCCCTGGGATCGACTCACCGACGGCGGTGTCGATCAGCTCGCCGCGTCGGCGGTGACGGTGCGGTGCCTCCTCACCGAGGACGGGGGTGTGCCGGTCTCGGTCGAGGACTCCGGGCTGGTCGCGGTCGTGGCCCGGTCGTACTGATCCGCCCGCCGTCGTCGCAGATCGCCCAGCAGGTGCCTGATGGCACGGCTATGCTCGTGCAGGTCCGGATTCCGGGAGGCGTGGGCGAAGCCCACGCCTTTTGTCTGGACGCGGCAGGATCCATCCCACGACGACAGGACGAGGAGGCGCACGGTGACCGCGATGACGGATCGGCTCGGCCGTCTCGACGCGCCCGTCGCCGAGGAGCTCGGACTCTCCGTGTACGACATCGAGGACGCCAGCGGAACGCTGCGGGTGCTCCTCGACCGCAGCGGGGGCGTCGACATCGACGCCCTGTCGGAGGCATCGAGGCGCATCTCACGGGCGATGGATGAGGACGGCTCGTTCGTCTCCACCGCCGCTCTCGAGGTGTCGAGCCCGGGGCTGGAGCGCCGGCTGCGCACGGCGGAGCACCTGAGCGGTGCCGTGGGAGAGCGGATCAAGGTGAAGCTCCGACCCGGCGTCGCCGATGAGCGGCGGATCGAGGGGGTCCTCACCGCCTCGGACGCGACGACGTTGACGATCACGCCGGATGACGGCGACGCAGTGACGGTGCCCATCGACGCGGTCGACTCCGCCCGGACCGTGTTCGTGTGGGCACCGGCTCCGAAGCCGGGCAAGGGCACCCGTGGTGGAACCGGCTCGCATGTGAGCACCGGAGCGGCCCACAGCACCAGGAACATCGACGAAACAGAGGCCACGCCATGAACCCAGAGATGATGGAGGCGCTCGACGCCCTCGCCGAGAGCCGTGGGATC
>CAYSCB010000502.1:0-1828 GCA_964429335.1 uncultured Aquihabitans sp. | reverse complement strand
CTGTCGATCACCTCCGTGCCGACCGCGCGGCGGAGGAAGACGGCCTGGCGATCGTCGGGGTCGTGCACAGCCACACCCACACCGATGCGTACCCGTCGCCGACCGATGTCGCATCGGCGCCGGATCCGACCTGGCACTACGTGATCGTGTCGCTGCGCGACGACGAACCGATGCTCCGCTCCTACCGCATCGTCGACAGTCGGATCCTCGAGGAGCGGGTGTTCATCGAGTCCTGAGTGGTCAGAAGCCGGCCCGAATCCCTACCATGATGGTCAGGTTTCGGAGGCCTCGTATGACCGTGTACAGATCAGTGCTCGAGATGATCGGCAACACGCCGATCGTCGACGTCAGCCAACTGAGCCCCAACCCCGACGTCCGGATCCTCGCGAAGATGGAGGGCCAGAACCCCGGGGGGTCGGTGAAGGACCGCATCGCGCTGGCGATGATCGAGGAGGCCGAGGCCGATGGGACGCTCCGGCCGGGTTCGATCATCATCGAGCCGTCATCGGGCAACACCGGCATCGCGTTGGCGATGATCAGCCGCATCCGCGGGTACCACCTCAAGATCGTGCTCCCGGAGAACGTCTCGATCGAACGTCGGCAGCTCCTCGAGGTGTACGGGGCGGAGATCATCCCGTCGCCCGGCGCCGAGGGCTCCAACGGCGCGGTCCGCCGGGCGCAGGTCCTCGCCGATGAGCACCCCGAGTGGGTCTTCCTCTACCAGTACGGCAACGAGGCCAACCCGAAGGCCCACTACCGGACGACCGGTCCGGAGATCTGGGCCGACGTCCCCGACATCACCCATTTCGTCGCCGGCCTCGGCACCTCCGGCACGCTGCTCGGCTGCGGCACGTTCCTGAAGGAGCAGAACCCCGACGTCAAGGTGTTCGCCGTGGAGCCGCCGTCCGGTGAGCAGGTCGAAGGGCTCCGGTCCCTCGATGACGGCTACATCCCGCCGGTGTTCGAGAAGTGGGGTGGCTACGACCTGCTCGATGGCAAGTCGATCGTGAGACCCAGGGAGTCTCTCGAGTTCACCCGGGCGTTGGCCGGCGTCGGTGTCTTCTCCGGCATCTCCGCCGGAGCGGCGCTCGCGGGTGCGGTGAAGATCGCCGGACGGATCGACGCGGGGACCATCGTGTTCATCGTGAGCGACTACGGCTGGAAGTACCTGTCGACCGGCGCGTGGACCCTTGACCTCGACGAAGCTGCCGCGAACGCCGAGAAGGTCATTTACTTCTGACGCCCCCACCGGAAAACAGGGGTCGGAATCGACAGAACCTGTCGATTTCCCACCCCAGATTCGGAGAACGCGGCGACGTGGGTACCGTTGTCAGGTGCGCGACGGTCCGATCGGGATGTTCGACTCGGGCTTCGGTGGCCTCACCGTGGCCCGCGCCGTCATCGACCTCCTCCCGCGTGAGGACCTGATCTACCTGGGCGACACCGGTCGCTACCCGTACGGACCACGACCGCTCGCGGAAGTCGCCCGCTTCGCCCACCAGATCGCCGAGGAGCTCGTCGAACGCCGTGGCGTGAAGCTGCTCGTCGTCGCCTGCAACACCGCTGCTGCTGCGGCGCTCGAGTCGCTGCGTGACCGCTTCGAGGTGCCGGTCGTCGGCGTCATTGAGCCGGGCGTGACAGCGTTGGTCCAGGCGACGGTCACCGGTCGGGTCGGTGTCATCGGGACCGTCGGCACGATCAACTCCGGCGCCTACCAACGGGCGGTCGAGGTCGAGTCCGATGACGTCGAGCTGGTGGCGCTCGCGTGCCCGGGGTTCGTCGAGTTCGTCGAACGCAGAGGCCACGGAATGATCGGGGTAGCGCACCG
>CAYSCB010000501.1:0-1830 GCA_964429335.1 uncultured Aquihabitans sp. | reverse complement strand
CACCGACAGCACCGACATCGTGACCGAGCCGTTCCTCGAGCTCGTGGAGCGCATCACCGACGAGGCGGCCGAGGGCTTCTTCCACACCGCCGCCCAGCTGGTGGTCACCGTCGACGGTGAACGCGTGCTCGACACCGCCGTCGGCCGCACGCACCTGCACGAGCCGTTCACGCGCACGACGCTCTCGGCGCTGTACTGCACGGCGAAGCCACTCGTCGCCATCGCCGTCCTCCGACTCGTCGCCGAGGACGAGCTGAGCCTGGATGACCGACTCGGCGACGTCGTCGACGACCTCGACACGCCATGGATTGCGGACCGGACCATCGAACAGGTGCTGGGCCACACCGCCGGGTTGCACGCTGTCAACACCGTGCTCGCCCGCATCCTCCCGGAACGCAGCAGGGCCGGCTGGCTGGTCGCGTCGGAACCGCCGATGGCGTGGCGGTTCGGCACTGACCGCGCCTACGCGGAGTTCGGCGGCTGGTACCTGCTCGGGCAGGCCATCGAGTCCCTCACCGCTCGGCCGTACGAAGAGGTCGTCAGGACCTCGGTCCTGGAGCCCTACGGCATCGACCCCGACGACCTGGTCGTGCGGTTCGACCAGGAGAGCTTCGAGCGCCTGCACCGACGCATCTCCGCCACCTACGACCTGACCATGGACCAGCCGGTGCCGCTGCTCGCCGAGGTCGGTCCGGAGACGGCCTGCGAGTGGAACCCGGCGTTCGGCTCCTACGGAACCATGTCCGCGGTCGCCGATCTGTACGAGGGGTTGCTCGGGGATCTCGACGGTGCTGATGTCGTGCTGCCCGCCGATCTGCTGCGCGACGCGACGACGCCCCGACTGCCGCTCAACCACGACGTCACGCTCGGTCGCGACGCCGGGTTCGGGCTCGGGTTCATGACGCCGCTGTCCTCGCACTACTTCGGTGACGCGCCGTCGGCCACGGCGTTCGGTCACGCCGGCCAGGGCGGCACCAGCTTCGCCATGGCCGACCCCGAACGGCGACTCGTCCTGGCGGTGCTGTTCAACGCAGGCCTCGACGTCGACACAGCCCTGTCGTACCGGCGGGTGAACCTGGTCGACGCCGTGTACCGGGCGCTCCGCGACCGATCCGCGCTCCGATAGGTTCCCCCGGGCCATGTCCCTGAACGTCGCCACCTTCCTGCTCCAGTGGGCGACCGGTGGGCTCGCCTTCCTGTGGGTCACCACGCGTCGCCGGGAGGTATCCCTCGGCTACGGCTGGCTGCTGCGCGGCGTCTACGGGACGATGGCCCTCGGAGCGCTCGCTGCCGGCATCCGCTACGACCCGTTGCCGGTCCGCGACCTCGCGTCCGGCGGCGTGGTGCTCGCGACCGGTGTCGCGCTGTGGGTGTCGGTGGCCCGGCGTTCGGCCGGAGTTGCGCTGCAACGGGAGCGGATCCAGGTGCGTTCCGCACGGGTCACCCAGATGACCGGCATCGACCGCTCCGAACAGCACTTCGACCCCGATGCTCCCGAGTTCCCGCCCGTGCTCGACGTCGTCGCTCCCGTGATCGGTCTCGTCGGGCTCGTCGCCGGCGGCATCGACATCGGCGGCGCGCCATGGCTCGGGATCGCCCGGACCGTGGTGGGAGCGGCGTTCCTGGGAAGCGTCAGCGACGCGATGCTGCTCGGGCACTGGTACCTCACCCAACCGGGACTGCGTCGCGCGCCGCTCGAGGAGCTGGTCCGTTGGGTCGGCTGGACGTGGGTGCCCGAGGTTGCCCTCCTACTCGTCCCGCCCGGCATGGTGTCGGTGCTCGACGGGACCGTCGACGACGGCTACGGAGGCATGCTCGGCTGGTTCTGGG
>CAYSCB010000500.1:0-1842 GCA_964429335.1 uncultured Aquihabitans sp. | reverse complement strand
CCCCTCGACAGCTGCGTTGAGCTCGGCGATGCGGTCGAGCGCTGCACGATCAGCGATGACGTCGCTGCCAACCGCCAGAGAGGCAAGCGGGCTGCCGAGGGCTGAAACGAGATCGGACCGGCCCACTGCATCGAGCCGATCTGCGACGCTACGCACCAGCCGTCGGAGCTCGGCGTTCTCCGAGGGAGGAAGCGGAGTCTGTTCGGCAACGATCGTGGCACCTTCCTTCGCGCTGAGGATGTCCAGCGCGGCACCGTCCGTCGTGGGGTACCAGACCGATCTCGCTTCGGACTCACTCGCGCCCATCGATCGACCGGTCTTGAAGCTGTCCTTGTCCTGGACCGACACCGGGAGGTGACGACGTGACGCTTCGTTCAGCAGCGCGAAGTAGTGATCGGGAAACAGGTCGACCTGACGCACGAGGAAGGGTCGGTCCGCGAGCGGATGGTCCAGGGCCTGGTCGACCAGCGCTTCGACGCGGTGCTCATCCAGTCGCACCTGCGCGGGATGTCGCAGCACCGCTCTGGTGCTGCTGAACGACGCGATGACGCAGATGCACAGGCCCCATGCGGCGTACCCGAGAGCGACACCGGGTCGTTGCAGCAACGGCCGGCTCCACGCGATGACCCCGACGACGATGAGTCCGATCGTGAGGGGCGTGACCCAGTAGAAGAGATAGGGATGGACGGTGTCGACGATCCGGGCGATGCTGAGGAGCCCGACGGACGCCAACACGGCCAGCAGGGTGATCGCGAGGAGCACGGGCCGGTCGCGTCGACGCGCAGCGAAGGCCGTCGTCGCCGCCACGGCGATTCCGGCCAGCAGGATCCAGATCCGGTTCGATCCCACCACGCTGCCATTGGACGTCTGAACCACTGGTCCCAGGAACCACGGCGGCGGGATGCGTACGTACGAGGCGAGGACCGACGCCGCACCGGACAGACCGAGCGGTGTGCCGTGGTCGTCGAGGAACCAGTCGAGCAGGCGGGAGACGTTGGTCGGACGCTGGGTGAGCACGTCGATGGCCGGTGGGATCCAGATGAGGAGCGAGGCCATCGCCGACACGACGACCGGTCCGATCCAGCGCCTCGCGGGAGGTCGATGCTTCGCCCACTGGACTCCAGCGACGATCCCCAGCCAGACCAGCGCCGCGAGGACGAGCGTCGCGTAGCCGACGTGAGTCTGCACCAGGACGGTGCCGAGAACGGCGACACCGGCGAGCCACCACCGGGCTCCAGCCGTGACGGCGAGCAGCGCGGCGACGAACGCGACGAAGTACGGCAGCGCGACGTGCGGGTTCCACGGCTCCAGGATCAGCCAGGATCCGGTGCCGCTGTAGGTGAGCGCGAGGACGACGTTGACTGCGATCACGCCACCGGCACCGAACGCACGTCGGGCTGCGAGGTCCGCGATCGCGACACCGGCGACGTGGACCATGACGGAACCGACCAGCGTGGCCCACGCCGCACCACCGGCGAGCAGCGAGAACGGTGCGACGGCGTAGAAGTAGATGGGTCCGGGGTGGTTCCACCCGTAGCGCGAGTACGGCCCGACCAACGGGATGTCGGAGCTGAAGACGCTGCGGACACGGAGATCCATCAGGGCGAAGTCACCGGTCGGGAACCAGTGGTGCCCACTCCGGCTCATCGCCGCGACGAGCAGCGGCAGCATCACGAACGCCGCCGACCCAGCGGCGAGCCACCACATCGGCCCACGACCGGAGGCCGTCTCGCCGATGGGGACGCTGACACCGGAAGCGCCTTCGATCGTCTCGTCGGTCAGCGCTCCCACGCCGTCATGCTCGCGCACATCCCGTCGGCGCCCCGCCATGGCAGTAGCGTC
>CAYSCB010000499.1:0-1851 GCA_964429335.1 uncultured Aquihabitans sp. | reverse complement strand
GCCGGGGGCTTGGACGTGCACACCGGGTCGTCACGATGCGCCTACGCTCGCACCCTACCGGCGGCTCCATCCGCCGCGGCGCCTTCGAAGGCTCTCGACAGCGACCGCCCGCCCGATCGGCGGCCATGACCAAGGGGGACCCATGCAGGGAACGATGCAGGACCGTCCACTCACGTTGACGCACCTGTTCGACCGGGCCGAGCGGCTCAATCCGGCCAAGGAGATCGTCACGGCCACCGCGACCGGGATGGAGCGCGAGACCTACGCGGAGTGGGCGGCGCGCACGCGGCGGCTCGCCGGCGTGCTGGACGCGCTCGGCATCTCCGCCGACGGCCGGGTGGCGACGTTCGCGTGGAACACCGCCCGTCACCTGGAGCTGTACTTCGCGGCGCCGTGCTCGGGTCGCGTGCTGCACACGCTCAACATCCGCCTGTTCCCCGAACAGCTCACCTACATCGTCAACCACGCCGAGGACGAGGTGATCTTCGTCGACCGCTCCCTGCTCGGCCTGCTCGGCCCGCTGCTGCCCACGTTCGAGACGGTCCGCCACATCGTGGTCATGGACGACGGTGCGCCGACCCCGGACCCCGACGGCGTCGAGCTGCTCGACTACGAGCGGCTGCTCGCCGATGCGGCACCCGCCGAGTTCGCGGTCGACGACGAACACCGTGCCGCGTCGATGTGCTACACGTCGGGCACCACGGGGAACCCGAAGGGCGTCGTGTACACCCACCGCAGCACCTTCCTGCACACGATGGCCGCCATGCTCACCGACACCGTCGGGGTGTCCGAGAACGACGTCCTGATGCCCGTCGTGCCGATGTTCCACGCGAACGCCTGGGGTCTCGCTCATGCCGGTGTGGCGTCCGGCGCCAAGCTGGTCATGCCGGGACCGAACATGGTGCCGGTGAAGCTCGCCGAGATGATCGAGTCCGAGAAGGTGACCCTGGCCGCCGGCGTCCCGACGATCTGGATGGGCGTGCTCCCGGAGCTCGCCGGCCGAGACACGTCGTCGCTGCGGGCGATCCCGTGCGGCGGCTCCGCGGTGCCCAAGGCGCTGTCGGAGGCCTACCGCGCGCAGATCGGACTGCCGATCCTGCAGGCGTGGGGGATGACCGAGACGAGCCCGGTCGCGTCGGTCGCCAACATCATCAGCCCGCTGCTGGACCACGCCGAGGAGGAGCTCGCTGATGTGCGGGCGAGCCAGGGTCGTGCGGTGTTCGGCGTCGAGCTGCGGATCGCGGACCAGTCGAGCGGGGAGATCCTGCCCTGGGACGGTGTGAGTCGTGGCGAGTTGCAGGCGGCCGGCCCCTGGATCGCCGCGTCGTACTACGACGATGACCGATCGCCCGAGTCGTTCACCGCCGACGGGTGGTTGAAGACCGGCGACGTCGCGGTGATCACCCCCGAGGGCTACGTCCGGATCGTCGACCGCACGAAGGACGTCGTGAAGTCCGGTGGGGAGTGGATCAGCTCGGTCGAGCTGGAGAACGAGATCATGGCGCACCCGAAGGTCGCCGAGGCGGCGGTCATCGGCGTGCCGCACCCGAAGTGGGCGGAGCGTCCACTGGCCTGCGTCGTGGTCAAGCCCGGTGAGGAGCTCACGAAGGACGAGGTCGTGGAGTTCCTCGACGGTCGCGTCGCCAAGTGGTGGCTGCCCGACGACGTGGTGTTCATCGACGAGGTGCCGAAGACCAGCGTCGGCAAGTTCTCCAAGAAGGATCTGCGGGACCGGTTCGGCAGCCATCGACTCCCGACGGCGGACGACTGACCCGCCCCGACCGACCGCGGCTCCCCCTCCCGTTCTGTTCGGCAGAACACAACGGATCCGTTGTGTTCTGCCGAACAGAA
>CAYSCB010000498.1:0-1855 GCA_964429335.1 uncultured Aquihabitans sp. | reverse complement strand
CGGTTGTGGCGAGTGGGCACGATGACCGACGCCGAGGGCCACACCGCCGGCGCCCACCGGATCCGGACCTGACCGGCATCCTCGACAGCGGTCGCGGGCCACCCGCGTCGTTCGAGCATCGCCGTCACCGCTGCCAGCATCGGCTGTACCGGCGGATCGTGGCGTTCGCCGAGGTGGACGGGCAATCCGTCGAGGTGCGTCACCCGCGCGGGGTCGGGGTCGAGGCGCAGCAGCAGGTCCCACCACATGTCCGCGCTGTCGGGATCGAACCCGCCGACCGAGCGCACCCGGTCGACCCGCACGGCGAAGGACCGGCCGGCGGGGTTGGTCGAGATCAACAGGTCCGGTGACCACCTCAGCGGCCCGAAGCGCGGGTCACGGTCGGAGACGACGTCGTCGTCCCAGGTGACGATGTGCAACGCCGGATCGGACCACAGCTCATCCGCGATCCGGAACGTCAGCTCCGGATCGACCAGGTCACCGGCACGGAGCACCACGACGAGGTCCGACGGGTCCGCCGCGCCCAGCCACGCCTCCAGCTCGGAGGGCCGACCCGAGCCGATCCGGGTGCCGGGCCAGACCTGCGTCTCGATCGACCGGACGCTGCGGGTGACCGCTGAGCGCTCCACCTCGGGTGCGTCGGCCACCACGAAGATGTGGACCGCGGTGGTGTTGCGGGTCCTCGTGCCGACCTCGCGCATGCGGCGCAGCTCGTCGTGTGACGGCTGCATCCTGGCCTTCCACGTCGCGAGGTCCGGCGGGTGTCGACCGTCGTCGCGCACCGCGTCGAACGCGCCACGGATCTGCCCATAGGCGTGACGACCTTCGCGGTAGCTCTCGAGCGCCGCGAGCGCGTAGCCGCGACCGGTGCTCCCGGGCGGCAACGCCTCCTTCGCCGAGCGGCGGATCAGGCGCTTGACTCGGCTCACCCGGCCGACCCCGTCGCGTCGGACGGGTGCATGGACCAGTCCCCGGGGATGTCGAAGTACCCGTCGATGCCCCGGACGAGCTCACCCCGGACGTTCAGCGCGAGGCCGTGTTCGATCTCGTCGTAGACGTGGGTGGAACGCGAGTCCACCGCGTACACGTTGACAAAGTACTTGCCGTTCAGCAACGGCAGGCTCGGAACGTGGAACTCCACCACTCCGCCGGCGCGGACGGTACCGGGGTCGAGCTCGCTCTGCAGCGTGGTCTTGAGCGACATGAGCTGGCCGCTCTCGTGGCGGAAGCCGACACCGAACACCGGATCCACGACGGGCTCCGTGCACTCGTAGGACATCTGCACCGTGATCTCCTCCCCCGGCATGGCGAACATCGTGCGGGTCCCACCATTGTCGAGCACGGCGATGTCGGTGAAGCGGATCTCCCCCGAACCTCGTCGGAGGACGTCGTCGGTGATGCCCTCCGTGCTCGGAGCAGCGGCACCTTCCTGCTCCTCGGCGTTGACCTTGCTGAGGTACGCCGTCGCCGCCTCGGTCGAGGTGCCGAGGACCTGGATCTCGCCGTGGTCGAACCACGCGCCCTGGTCGCAGATCGTCTGGACCAGACCGAGGTTGTGGCTGACGAGGATGATCGTGACGCCGGAGCGTCGGAGCGCGTGGATGTGCTCGAAGCAGCGCCGCTGGAACTCCTCGTCGCCGACCGCGACGACCTCGTCGATGAGGAGGATCTCGGGCTTGACGTGCACCGCGACCGAGAACCCGAGGCGGACGAACATGCCCGAGGAGTAGACCTTGACCGGCGCGTCGACGAAGTCTCCGATGCCGCTGAAGTCCACGATGTCGTCGAAGACCGAGTCGATCTCCTTCTTCGACAACCCGAGGATCGCCGCGTTCAAGTAGATGTTCTCCTTGCC
>CAYSCB010000497.1:0-1856 GCA_964429335.1 uncultured Aquihabitans sp. | reverse complement strand
CTTTCTGGGTGACCTGCACGTGGTAGCAGCCGTGGTGCTCGGCGCCGTTGTAGTCCGGGTTGAACGGGATGCCCTGCGACTGACACGCCCGCAGGAACACGTCGTTGAGGGGACTCGGGCTGCGCAGACCGGTCACGTGCAAGGGGCCGTCGACGCCGTGGAACGGCGAGTCGCGGTGGATCGCGTTCGACTCGGACTTCTTGAAGTACGGAAGGACGTCGTCGTAGCCCCAGCCCGGGTTGCCCGCCTCTGCCCAGCGGTCGAAGTCCGAGCGGTGCCCGCGGGCGTAGATCATCGCGTTGATGGTCGACGACCCACCGAGGGCCTTGCCGCGCGGTTGGAAGCCTCGCCGACCGTTCAGCCCCGACTGCGGCACGGTCTGGTAGTTCCAGCTGTTGATGCCACGCGGCATACCGATGACGAAGCCGAGCGGCGCGCGGATCAACACGTTGCGTCCCTCGCCGCCCGCTTCGAGCAGGCAGACGCTGACCGACGGATCCTCGCTCAGCCGGCTGGCGACGACGCAGCCGGCCGAACCTCCTCCGAGGACCACGTAGTCGAACTCGTCCATGGCCACACAAGCTACGCGGATCGCGGTTCGAGCTGAGCGGGAGCCACCGCCATGCCCTCGGAGCAGGCGCCCTCGTGCAACCGACGATCCCACACCGCAACGACCGTGTCCTGCGATCCCACGGCGAGTGCACTCGCAAGGTGGACGGCATCGGCACCCCGGAGTGCACGGTCCGCCGCAAGCCGACCCGCTTGGCGCTCGACCTGAGCTGACAGCTCGACGGGTCGCACGGCCGCCCAGAGCTCCTCCCAACTCGACTCGGCATGGCGCCACTGGCGAGCACTGAGATCGGCGTTCCGACGCGCTGCGGCAAGCGCCGCCCGGACCTCTGGATCGTCGAGTCGACTCGAGACGGCGGCGTCGCATCCGTCCCAGAGCTCGACGACGAGCTCGGTGCCCTGCTCCTCGACCAGCAGCTTCACGAACGCGCTCGAGTCGAAGTAGACGATGCTCACCGTCGTTGCTCGGTGACGTGCTCGGTGACCGATCGACGAGGCCGAGGACGTGTGCGATCCCTGGCGACCGGTCACTTCCCACTCCTCGGTCGGCCGATCACGCCTTCGTCGGTGAGTCGGACCAGCTTCGTGGAGGCGTCGATGCCGACGACACGGGCGATCGGCGCGCCACGGTCGGTGACGACCTGCGGCAACACCGGCATCGCAGCCATTTCCGTCGCGATCCGGGTGGCCTCTCCAGCGAACCCGGACCCCCGGCGGCCAGCACCGACCCGAGAGACATCGTCGATGAGCACTCGGACGGCTGATTCGATCGCATCCGCGCCGGAAGCGAGAAGTTGCCGACGGTCGGTGGGCCTGACGACGATCCCGGCCCCGGCTCGCGCCACGACGCCAGCGTTGACCGCCTGGTCTGCGAACATCGGGACCACGACGACAGGAAGCCCCTCGGCAAGGGCACCGAAGGTCGTGCCCGAACCGCCATGGCACACGACGACCGATGCCTCGTCCAACACGGATGCCTGCTCGACCCACTGCTCGACGTGCACGTGCTCCGGCACCGAGCCGAGCACTGCTGGCTCGACGGCACGACCGGTCGTCAGGAGCACCCTGGCATCGAGTCGCCCCACTGCATCGAGGAGCACCTTCATCGACTCGACCGCCGTCGACATGTGTCCGAGCACCGTTCCAAACGTCGCGTACACGAGCGGACGATGGTCTCCCGGCCACCAGTCCGGCAGTGGGGCGGCGGCCTCCGACTGCTCACGGAACCTGACGGTGGACGGGAACGGCGATGGGTCCAACGACTCGGGCAACCGCGTCAGGTATCC
>CAYSCB010000496.1:0-1859 GCA_964429335.1 uncultured Aquihabitans sp. | reverse complement strand
GTCGATCCGACGGTGCAGACCCGGCGGCACCTTGGACCCGTAGACGTGCTGCATCAGTGCTCGTAGCAGGATGTCGTTGACGAGCGTCGACTTGCCGGAACCGGACACGCCGGTCACCGCGACGAAGCACCCGATCGGGATGTCGACGTCGAGGTTGCGGAGGTTGTGCTCCCTCGCCCCCTTGACCGACACCCACTCCTCACCCGGCGACCGGCGCAGCTCCGGCAGGGGGATCGACCGCTTGCCAGCCAGGTACTGGCCGGTGACCGACTCCTTGTTGCGCAGCAGCCCCTTGACCGTCCCGCTGTGCACCACCCGGCCGCCGTGCTCGCCGGCACCCGGGCCGATGTCGACCACGTGATCGGCGACGCGGATCGTGTCCTCGTCGTGCTCGACGACCAGCACCGTGTTGCCGAGGTCCCGCAGCCGGACGAGGGTCTCGATCAGCTTGTGGTTGTCGCGTTGGTGCAACCCGATGGACGGTTCGTCGAGCACGTAGAGCACACCGACCAGACCCGAGCCGATCTGCGAGGCCAGCCGGATGCGTTGCGCCTCGCCGCCGGACAGGGTCGCCGCCGAGCGCTGGAGCGACAGGTACTCCAACCCGACGTCGCAGAGGAACTGCAGGCGGGTGTTGATCTCCTTCATGATCCGCTCGGCGATGAGCGCCTGGCGGTCGTCGAGGTGCAGGGTCGCGAGCCGTTCGCGGGACTCGGCGATGCTCAGGCTGCACAGCTCGTGCATGTTCAGGTCATCGACGGTGACCGCCAGTGCGTACGGGTTGAGACGGGCACCGCCGCAGGTCCGACACGGCACCTGGCGCATGTAGCCCTCGACCGCCTCCCGCGCCGAGTCGGATTCCGCCTCGGAGTGCCGGCGCTGGAGGTACGGGATCACACCCTCGTATCGGGCGGTGTAGGTGCGCGTCCGGCCGTAGCGGTTCTTGAACCTGACGTCGACGCGCTTGGCGTCGCCGATGCCGAACAGGAGGAGCTTCTGCTGCTTCTTCGACAGGTCCTGCCAGGACACGTTTGCGTCGATGTCGAACTCGGCGCACACCGACTCGAGCAGGCGGTGGAAGTACTTGGCGTGACCTGACGCCCACGGTGCGATCGCCCCGTCGGCGACGGATCGTTCGGGGTCGGGCACGACGAGCTCGGGGTCGACCTCGAACACGGTGCCCAGGCCGTCGCATGCGACACACGCGCCGTACGGCGAGTTGAACGAGAAGTTGCGCGGGGCGAGCTCCTCGAAGCTCTTGCCGTCCGATGGTCGGGCCAGCTTCTCGGAGAACGTGAGCAGATCGGGCTCTGCGTCCTCGGGGGCGTCCCGACCGGGCACGATCTCGATCTGCGCCATCCCCTCGGCGAGCTCGAGCGCTGTCTCCATCGAGTCGGTCAGCCGGCGTTCGATGCCCTCCCGTAGGACCAGACGGTCGACGATGACCTCGATGGTGTGCTGCTCGTAGCGGGCGAGCTCGATCTCGGCCGGCAGCTCGTGGACCTCGCCGTCGACCCGCACCCGGTTGAAGCCCCGCTGGGCGACATCCGCGAACAGCTGCTCGTAGGTGCCCTTCCGTCCCCGAACCATCGGTGCGATCACCTGGAACCTGGTGCCCTCCGGGAGCTGCAGGATGCGATCGACGATCTGCTGCGGCGTCTGGCGCACGAGCCGTTCACCGGTCTCGGGGTCGTGTGGGACGCCGACGCGGGCGAACAGCAGGCGCAGGTAGTCGTAGATCTCGGTGACCGTGCCGACCGTGGAGCGGGGGTTGCGAGACGCCGACTTCTGGTCGATCGAGATGGCCGGCGAGAGCCCCTCGATGACATCGACATCCGGCTTGTCCATCTGACCGAGGA
>CAYSCB010000495.1:0-1868 GCA_964429335.1 uncultured Aquihabitans sp. | reverse complement strand
CCATGAGGATGGCTGCCTCCTGTTCGCCGAGGGTGGAGATGAGTGCGTCGTGGAGTCGGTCGCGGTCGGCGTCGGTGATGGTCATGGTTCGTGGCCTTCGATCGATGTCGCCGTGGGGATCCTGCGCAGGATCCGAGCGCCGGCTCCGTTGCACCAGGAGTGCGACGTCGAAGGGATTTGAACCGTGCCGTAACGGTACCAGCCCGCGGGCAAGACCTCGCAGGAGCACGGCCCTGCCCCGTTCTGGCTGTCGTTCTGCCGGTCAGGACCGGCAGAACGACAGCCAGTTGACGAGAGAGACCGGGAAGCCCGCGGTGGGGACCCGGAGGACCCGCACGTACCCGCTGGGGTCCATGCCCATTGCGTGATCCAGATTGACCCTTGATGCTGAGAGCCGTTCAGTGTTCAATCTCCTACGGGAGAGTCGGTTTACGGAGCGAGCGGATGAGCCTGGGGGCTAGGGAGATCATCGAGACGGCGTCGCGGCGCCGTTTTCTGGTACAGGCCGGTTTCGACGGTCTGGTCTGGATCCCCGCTCTATGGGTAGCCGCGCTGTTCCGCTACGACCTGGATCCGAGTCGGATCCCGACTGCCCAGCTCCTTGCCGTCTCCATCCTGGCCATCACGCTGCAGGTGGTGATCGGCCGCTCCTGCGGTCTGTACGTGCACCGCTGGCGCTACGGCACCTTCGAGGAGATCGTCGCCATGGCCAAGGCGGCGTTGATCACGACGGTCCTCCTGACGGCGATCGATTTCGTGCCCGGTGCCGACCTTGAGCGCGCGGTCCCGTTGTCGATCCCGATCAGCGGCGGCCTCCTCGCCCTGGTCGCCATGGCGAGCGGTCGGCTCGCCTGGCGGCTCTGGCAGGAACGTCAGTGCCAGGCGGACGCGGACCAGCAGGAGCCGGTCATCGTCTTCGGCGCCGGCGAGGCGGGCCTTCAGATCGTGAAGTCGATGCAGCGCAGTGGTCCCTACCGGCCGGTCGCTGTGCTCGACGACAACAGGGACCTGCGGAACCTCATCGTCAAGGGCGTCCGGGTGCGTGGTGACCGCAGTGCCATCGCCGAGGTGGCGCGCACGACCGGAGCGCGCACGATCGTGATAGCGATCCCGTCGGCTCCGTCGTCGCTGATCCGTGAGGTGGTGCACCTCGCGGATCAGGCCGGCCTGACCACCCTCGTCCTGCCCCCGGTCACCGAGCTGCTCGGTGGTGCGGCGGGCGTCGGCGACATCCGCCCGCTCACCGAGGCCGACCTGCTCGGTCGCCGGGAGCTGAGCCTCGACATCGACGCCGTGGCGCACTACCTGACCGGCAAGCGGGTGCTGGTCACCGGCGCCGGCGGGTCGATCGGTTCGGAGCTGTGCCGTCAGATCAACCGGTTCGCCCCCGAGTCGCTCATCATGTTGGACCGCGACGAGTCAGCCCTTCAGGGGGTGCAGCTATCGCTCGAGGGCCGGGCCCTGCTCGACAGCCGTGACCTCGTCGTCGCCTGCATCCGTGACCGCGAGCGCATGGCCGAGGTGTTCGACGAGCACCGCCCCGAGGTCGTGTTCCACGCCGCGGCCCTCAAGCACCTGCCGCTCCTCGAGATGCACCCCGACGAGGGCTGGAAGACCAACGTGGTGGGCACCGCCATCCTGCTCGACCTGGCCGTCGAGCACGGCGTCGACCACTTCGTGAACATCTCGACCGACAAGGCGGCGCAACCGACCTCGGTGCTCGGCCGCACCAAGCGGCTCGCCGAGCAGCTCACAGCCGAAGCGGCCGAGCGCGCCGACGGGATCTACATCTCTGTCCGTTTCGGCAACGTGCTGGGCAGCCGGGGTTCGGTGCTGCCACTGTTCCGGGAGCAGGTCGCACACGGCGG
>CAYSCB010000494.1:0-1880 GCA_964429335.1 uncultured Aquihabitans sp. | reverse complement strand
AGTCCAACCCCACCAAACTACACGCGTGTAACTTCCGCGACGGTGCACTAGGGACTACCCACTCCGGGAGAACCGATGCGGATGTCGGTGACAGCACGCGCTCAGATCTCGGTGAGTCCGAGCTCCACCAGGACCGGCAGTCGTGGTTCTCGATCGTCGGTTCCGAACGGACGAGTTCGGTGTTGCCATCGACGGCGCCCCGGACGGTGAACATCACCGCCGTCGAGCTGCTCGGTGACCACCGCATCGCTGTGACCTTCGATGACGGCGCTCGGCGTGAACGGGACCTGTCGCCGCTCCTGACGGGATCGGTGTTCGACGCGTCCGATCCGACGCGCTCTGCGGAGGTCGACATCGACCCGGATCTCGGTGTGCTGTTCTGGCCGAACGGTGTCGACTTCGACGCTGAACTGCTCCGCTACGACGATCTCTGGAACGAGGCCGTCGGGCTCGCCCCGAGCATCTGAATACCCAGATCTGCTGTCCGGTACCGGCTCGTCAGGTAGGCACCTGCTCCTGATCGGAGCGCCGACAAGCGGCGCCCTGTGCCACTCCGGCGAGGACCCCTGCAGTGTCGCAGCCCTCCGCGCTACGTGAGCGCTGGTGTCACTCCTGGTTGTCATGATGGTCGGCGTCCACATCAGCTGACCAGGGAGGACACATGACACCTGCCTGGGCGCGACGCGGTGGCTGGAGCCTCCACTTCTACTTCTCAGAACCGCACCTGGTTCCACACGTTGCTGTCCGCAGCGGCGAGCACCGAGCGTCCATCCGGATCTTCGACGGCGAAGTGCTCGCAGGAGAGCTCCCGCCACGCGTACTGCGTGAAGTCCGGGCATTGCTTGCTGAGCATCAGGACCTGGCTGTCGAGGCCTTCGCGACGACCGTCGCTTTCGACTTCCCGGGTACGCTCGAAGAGATGCTTGAACGAGCAACACCCGATGCTGACACCGAGGAGGTGGACAACGATGAGCAACGATGACTACCCCCTGGTGGACGTGATTGGAGTGCGAGTCCTGGCTCGATATGTCGTCGAGCTCACCTTCGACGACGGCTCCGTCAGGGTCATCGACCTCGAAGACTGGCTGCGTGGCCCGGCGTTCGCGCCGGTGCGTGACGACTACGACGTGTTCCGTGCCGTGGCGGTCAACACCGAATCCGGCACCGTTGAGTTCCCCAACGGTGCCGACCTTTCGCCCGCAGCCCTGTACCTCAAGTCGAAGCCAGCAGTACCAGCCTGAGCTTCGGCCCCGCCCTGCGAACGATCGGCGGCGCGCTACTGACGCAATGTGGAGACCGGGACATCTTCGGAGTGCCCGAGCTGCGAGATCTACCCGTGGTTCCATTCGCCGGCCTTGTCACCCGCCAGGGGTAACCCGCCGGCTGCTATGCGCTGTCCGGAACGGGTTCGAGTCGGACGAGGACGACCTTGCAGTCCTCGTCGGACGGCTCGCCCCGGTACTGGGCACGGAAGGCGGCGAGTCCGGCATCGCGCTCCGCTCCGTGTAGGACTTCGGCGACAACCTGCCGTCGGTGTCCGCGGAGGGTGATCGTCGCCGGTGTCGGCTCGCGGAAGTTGCGCCACCACGACTTGGTCGATGGATGAGCCGAGACGAGGACGAGATCGTCGCCGAAGTGCGCGTATTGCACCGGGGTCGAGCGGCGTTGACCGCTGCGCCGGCCGGTGTAGGTGAGCACGAGGAGCTTGCTGGACAACGGCCCGTGAAGAGGCGAGGAGAGGAGGAAGCGCAGCAGCGGGTTGGCAACCCGTCGGGTGAAGAACGCCTGGGTACTCATGGCTGTCTCATGGCATTGGTGAGTAGTCGGGATCGCGTTGCTGCGTGCAGAGTCGCCGTATCCGTCGCTATCATGTCACCGAG
>CAYSCB010000493.1:0-1891 GCA_964429335.1 uncultured Aquihabitans sp. | reverse complement strand
GCTCGCGTGGCGAGCGAAGACGGCGTCCGTTGGAACACGTACAGCGCCGCGGCCGAGGTGGCAAGGTGCGGGATAGCCTGCACCGCGGTCGCCCCGGTGCCGATGATACCCACCCGCTGGTCGGCCAGGCGGGTCATCGGTGCGCCGGTCGCGTCACCGCCGGTGAAGTCGTAGTCCCAGCGGCTGGTGTGGAACGCGTGGCCCTCGAAGGTCTCGATGCCGGGGATGCCGGGCAGCTTCGGTCGGTGCAGAGGACCGGTCCCCATGGTGACGAACCGCGCCCGGATCTCGTCGCCCCGGTCGGTCCGCACGATCCAGCGGGCGGCGTCATCGTCCCAATTCAGCGATCGGACCTGCGTGGAGAGCAGGACGTCGCGGTACAGGCCGAAGGTCTCGGCGATCCGACGGGCGTGGGCGAAGATCTCCGGCGCCGGGACGTACTTGGCCGACGGCAGGTAGCCGGTCTCCTCGAGCAGCGGCAGGTAGATCATCGCTGCGGTGTCGCACATGGCACCCGGGTACCGGTTCCAGTACCAGGCACCGCCGACGTCACCGCCGCCCTCGATGATCCGCAGATCCTCAACGCCACGCTCACGGAGGCGTGAACCTGCACACAGCCCGGCGAACCCACCGCCGATGATGGCGACGTCGACGTCATCGTGCACGGGTGCTCGCTCGACGCGCTCGGTGTAGGGATCGTCGAGCAGATGAGCGAACCGCCCGGTGGGTTGCACGTACTGGTCGTTGCCGTCGGGGCGGATCCGCTTGTCGCGTTCGATCCGGTACCGCTCCCTCAGCGCATCGTGATCAAGGGTGGCCATGACCAAGACTTGCACTCAGGCCACCGTCGGTCTCGTGTTCGCGTGTGGGATGGGCCGCTCACGCGTCGTTCTCACACGCGAACGCCCAGTGTCGAGGTTCGCGTGTGGGATCGACCACTCACGCGTCGATCTCACACACGGACGTCAGGTTGGTGGGTCTTTTCTGTTGCTCCGTGGCTGACCGGGGCTTCTCGGCAGGGTTCTCGGCCGGTGGTGCGAGAATGCTGCGATGACGACGGCACGAACGTTGACTCCTCAGGGGCACGAGATCGACTCTGATCAGCTCGCCGAGGTGTGCGCAAGGTACGGGGTGTCGGAGTTGTCGGTCTTCGGCTCGGTCGCCCGAGGTGACGCGGGGCCCGCCAGCGACATCGACCTGTTGTTCGTGCTCGAACCGGATGCCCGCCTCGGGTTCGCCCTGTTCGACCTCGAAGCCGAGTTGGTGGAGATCTTCGATCGCCCGGTCGACCGTTGCCGAGAGATTCGGTTCATCGCCTGATCCGAGACGCAGTGTTCGCCGAAGCCAGGTCCTCTATGCAGCGTGAGGCACTGCTCGTTGCTGAGATCATCGATGCAGCTGAACGGATCGTGTCGTTGACGTCCGGCGCCACGGTCGCATCGCTTGACCAGGACCGGGATCGTCGGGAAGCGTTGCTGTGGAGCTTCACCGTGTTGGGAGAAGCCTCGGGCCAGATCGATGAAGCCCTGCGGTCGAAGTTCCCGCAGGTCCAGTGGCGGGCGACAGGGCGGCAACCGCGTTGCGGAACCGGATCGTGCATGGCTACTGGCAGATCAGCACTTCGATCCTGCTGGCGACAGGCCAGGACGACATGCCGAATTTCCTTGAAGCCGTCCGCGAGGTCGAAGCGTTCCTGATCGACACACCGCAGGAGTAGACCTTCCGTCGCTCGGTGACGTACCGGGAGTGATGCTTTCCTGCGGCAGAGCGATTTCTGAGGGGGTCGTACTACCGACTTGTGAGGTTGCCGGTGTTCGTGTGTGAGATCGACCGCCCAACCGTCGATCACGCACACGGACGTCGGGTTCGGCTCGAGCCGGAACCACGATGG
>CAYSCB010000492.1:0-1898 GCA_964429335.1 uncultured Aquihabitans sp. | reverse complement strand
GCTGACCGGCAGGACGAAGTTCATCGGCGACGTCGTCGTACCGGGGATGCTGCACGCCGCTATCCTGCGCAGCACCGAACCCCATGCCCGCATCGCCCGGCTCGACATGAGTGCAGCAGCCGTGCTGCCCGGCGTCGTCGCGGTCGTGGCCGGACGCGACGCGCAGCGTTGGACCAATCCGGCGCGCTCGGTCCCCGAGGGGTGGGGATCGCATTGCCTGGCGACCGACAAGGTCACCTTCGTCGGTGAACCGGTCGCTGCAGTGGCAGCCATCAGCCGGCACGTCGCGGAGGACGCGCTCGAGCTGATCGAGGTCGACTACGAGCCGCTGGCGCCGATCATGGACCCGTTCGCCGCCATGGAGGACGGCAGCCCGCTCGTCTTCGACGACAACGGCACCAACGTCATGATGAGCCGCACGTTCACGTGGGGCGACGTCGACACCGCCATCGCCGAAGCGGCCCACGTCTTCACCGAGCGGTTCCGCTGGAACCGCGTGGGTGCCAACCCGATGGAGACCTACGGGGCGATCTGCGAGTGGGATCCGCACACACTCGAGGCGAAGATCCAGGGCAGCATCCAATCGCCCACCTCAGCAGCGCTCGGTCGCGCGGCCGTGCTCGGGATCCCGTCGAACTCGGTCAACGTCCACAGCTACCCGCACGGCGGCAGCTTCGGCGGCAAGGGAGGCTCACGAGGGACCGACATCGCGAGCCTCCTGTCCCGCAAGGCGGACGGCCGGCCCGTGAAGTGGGTCGAGGACCGCGTCGAGTACCTGACCGCGGGCGGGAGCCAGGCATGGGATCGCCACTACGAGGTGACCCTCGCGCTCGACGCCGACGCCCGCGTGAGCGCCCTCAAGGTGACCCTCGTCGACGACCTCGGAGCATCGGGTGAGGGCTTCGGTGCGATCAGCGCGGCGAAGCCGCTCACCGCGTTCACCGGCCCCTACACGATCCCCGTCGCGCAGTACGACCTGACCCTGGTCGCCACCAACAAGGTCCCGGCGTCGCCGTACCGGGGCATGGGTCCGCCGCCGCACTTCTTCGTGCTCGAGCAGATGATGGACATCGCCGCACGGGATCTCGGGATCGACCCCGCAGAGCTCCGTCGACGCAACTTCATCCGTCCCGAGCAGTTCCCCTACACGATCCCGAGCGGCAACGAGTACGACAGCGGCAGCTACGAGCAGGTCCTCGACTCGGCGCTGGAGCTGGCCGACTACGCCGAGTTGCGGCGTCGCCAGGCCGAGGCCCGCGAGCAGGGCCGTCTGGTCGGCATCGGCGTCGCGAGCGCGATCGAGCCGGGTGTGTTCGACTGGAACGCGTACGCGATCGTCGGGATGCCCCAGACCGGCGTCCCCGAGGGCGCGACCGTGAGCGCCGACGTGATGGGGCGCATCACGGTGCGGGTCGGCTTCTCCATGGAGGGCCAGGGTCAGTACACGCTGATCAGCCAGCTCGTCGCCGACTACTTCGGGGTCGAGATGGACTCGGTACGCGTCGTGTACCTCGACACCCAGTCGGCGCCGCCGTCGTTCGGTCCCGGTGGCAGCCGGCTCGGCGTCGCCATCAGCGGTGCCGTCCTCGGTGCCTGCGACAAGCTCTCCCGCAAGATGTCCGCCGTGGTCGCCGGTGTCACCGGTGCGGACCGCGACGACGTCACGCTGCGCGACGGCAAGTTCGTCGTCAAGGGGAAGCCCGGGGCCGAGATGGGCCTGCCGCAGGTGGCCGGGATGATGCTCGCCCGCAGCGATCTGCTTCCCGACGACATCGACCCCAACCCCGAGGCCACCCACGTGTGGACCGCCCCCGGTCGGACGCCCGCCGATGACCAGGGGCGGGCGAAGAGCTACCTGACCGCGGCGCAGGCGGTGCACGTCGTCGGCGTCGAGATCG
>CAYSCB010000491.1:0-1899 GCA_964429335.1 uncultured Aquihabitans sp. | reverse complement strand
GACTGCCTGTCGGAGATGGTCGACCGACGCAACCGCGCCGCCGCGCTGTACACGGACGCCGCTGCCCGCCTCGGTCTCGGACACCAGTGCTGCGCCCCCGGCGTGCGTCACAGCTGGGTGCACTTCGTGTTGCGCATCCCCGGCGGCGCCGAGCGCCGTGATCTCCTCGCTGCGGAGCTGGCCGAGTTCGGCGTGGGCACCAAGCCCTACTTCGTACCGTTGCACACCGGCGCCGAGCACAGCGGATCGCGGGTCGACGGCCCTGAGCTCCCGGTCACCGAGGCGCTCGGCGCCGAGTGCCTGGCGGTGCCGATGTCCTCGGAGCTCAACGACGAGGCGATCGACCGGGTCTGCGTCGCACTCGAGCGTGTCGTGGCCGCGGTCTGATCACCCGAGCGGCGCACGTCCGAACGCGAGCAGCTGCTTGCCGGTATCGGCCATCGCCGGGTCCCTCGCCCAGTCGGCCTCCCGGGCGAGCGCACCGTCGCGGTCCCGATCGAGCCCGTCGAGGAACGCGTCACGCCCGAGCGCGGTCCATCCGCACAGCAGCCCGCTCACCGTGACGTCGACCAGCCCGGCGGCGCTCATCGCTCGGGCGAGGGTCGCCGCGTCGAACAGGTGCATGTCCGCCGCGCACCCGTCGGTGCTCCACACACCGGTACGGCTGCACCGCCGCTGTTCCGCCTCGTCGATGCGCCCGGACCGGACGAGCTCCACGACGAGCGACACGAGTCCGTCGACGAGGACGCCGACGAGCCCTCCCGGTGCGGTCCACTCCCGGAACCGGGCGATGACCGCCGCCGGCTCCGGCGTGTACTGCAGGGAACCCATCGCGAGCACGGCGGCAGCGCGACCTGCCGGCAGTCGCTCGTCCTGCATCGGTCCCTCGATGACGGTGAAGCGCTCCCCCAACCCCCGTTCACGGGCGGCACGGGCCATCGACGGCGCCTGCTCCACGCCGATGACCTCGTGTCCGAGTCCGACCAGCCGCTCGGCCCACCGCCCGACGCCGCAGCCGGCGTCGACGACGGGACGACCGGGCACCGGAGCGCCGAGCCGTTCCAGCACCTGGTCCCAGGCGAGGTCGTCGTACGCGCGTCGGTGCGGCACCGTGAAGTGGTCGTCGTAGTCGACGGCCAGAGCGTCGTAGAGCGGGACCGAGGATCGCATGTCAGCCGTCCTGCAGGTTGCGTCGCCCGGAGCGCCACATGAGGTCGGCCCAGTACGAGGCGGGACGCCAGCGCAGGTTCAGGCTGTAGTTGGAACCGCAGCCCACGCACTCCTTGCGGTAGAAGCGTTCGTGGTCATCGCGGTAGCGCTCCGATGCGAGCACGTCGGCCACGGCGCTGCGGCGGACGTCGTCGTGGGGATCCTCTCCCCAACAGCCTCCGATCTCGCCACGGGAGTGGACCATGAGCTTGAGCTGCGACTCGGCGCACGGCAGATCCCGCTGGATCCGCTCGGTGAAGTGCCGTCGCACGTACCGGAGATCCGAGTACCGGGGCAACCAGCGGCCGTCGTCGCGGACGAGGCGTTCCAGCTCACCCATCACGTCGCGGAGCTCCTCGTCGTCGACCGATGCGAGCTCGGCGACACCGGGCGCGCGGAACAGGAACGTCGTGTCGGAGGCGAGGTTCAGGTACAACCGGACACCCAACTCGGTCGCCAACCGCGCGATGGCCGGGAGCTCGCGCAGGTTGTCGCGCATCACGGTGAAGTTGAGTCGGATCCGCAGATCGAGGGTCTCACGGGCAGCGACCAGGTCACGGATCCGTGACACCGTCGTGTCGAACGCCCCGTTGCGTCCCCGGAGACGGTCGTGCAGCTCCGGTGTGGCGGCGTCCACGGAGATGTTGAAGCTCCTGATCCCCGCGTCGAGCACCTCGTTGCGTCGACGCT
>CAYSCB010000490.1:0-1903 GCA_964429335.1 uncultured Aquihabitans sp. | reverse complement strand
GTCAGCCGACCGGTTCGCGCGACGGTCTGGTTGAACGTGGCATGGATCCGTCCGTCGGCGGCGACCTCGGCCAACAGGCCTTCGCCGTAGGTGGAGCGCAGCTTCTCGACCTCGCGGTAGCGCAGCAGGTGGTCGATGATGGGGTGCTCGCCCTGGAGCTTCTCCAACGTGGCCTGATCGGTGGAGTAGCCGGTCTTCGTCTTCTTCTGGGGAGTCAGCTCCAGCTTGTCGAACAGGATCGCCCGGAGCTGCGGCGTCGAGTTGACGTTGAACTCCTCACCGGCTGCTTCGATGATCGCCGCTCGCTCGGCGTCGCACTCCGCGGTCAAGGCTGCGTTGAGCCCGCGGAGCACCTCGACGTCGACACCGATGCCGACGTGCTCCATGCACGCCAGCACCCGCACGAGCGGCACCTCCACGGCATCGTTCAGCGTCGTCAGGCCGTGGGCGTCGAGCGCCGCACGCAGCGGTTCGGCGAGGAACGCGACGGCGAGCGCCTCACGGGCGACGATCTGGGACTCGGCGACACCGCTTCCGTCGAGGTCGAGCTGACCCTGCGACAGCGCAGCATCCTGCGCGAGCTCCATGCCCACATGACGCCGCAGCAGCTCCGCCAGAGAGTACGCGGTGTCCGCCGGATCGAGCAGGTAGGCGGCGATCTTCGTGTCGAGAACGAGCCGCGTCAGGTCGAGACCCAGGCCCAGGTCCAGGAGGCTGCGGATCAACGGCTTGACGTCGTGGCCGGTGACCGACGGCGTGCCGCAGAGCACGTCGACCAGCGCTGTGGTGACCGCGGGGAGCAGCTCGGCCGGGAGCCAGAGGACCTGGGCTGAACTGCGGTCGACGACGAGCGCGATCCCCGTCAGCGGGGATCGCCCCGGCGTTGCGACCCAGCCGGCCGCGACCGGAACGGCCGCGGTACCTGCCAACGCAGCGAGCACATCGAGGGCCTCGGCCGCGGAGCCGGCCTCGATCACCTGGGCCTCGAGGACCGGGGCATCGGTCGCCGTGACGGCACCGCCGCCGAAGGTCTCGGGCCAGGCTTCGGCCAGGCGCGGGACGAGGCTCGGGAACTCGAGGAAGCCGAACAGCTGCAGGACCTCGTCGGGATCGACACGACCGATGACCAGCTCGTCGAGGGCCACGTCGAGGGGGACGTCGTGGACGAGCCGCATCAGCTCGGCGTTGGTGCGTGCCTGCGCTTCGTTCTCCTCGAGGTTCCGACGAAGCGCCGGAGTCTGTTCAGCGGTGTGGGCGAAGATCCCGTCGAGGTCCCCGTAGGCGCTGACGAGCTTCGCCGCTGTCTTCTCACCGACCTTCGGGACCCCGGGGAGGTTGTCGGAGGGGTCGCCGCGGAGCGCTGCGTAGGACACGTACTGGTCGGGCCGCACACCGGTCCGGTCGAGGATCCCCGCCTCGTCGTAGAGCACGTAGTCCGACACCCCGCGCCGGTTGTAGAGCACCCTCACATGCGGATCGCGGACGAGCTGGTAGCTGTCACGGTCGCCGGTGACGATGATGACGTCGTCACCCCGCTCCACCGCCTGGTCCGACAGCGTCGCGATGACGTCGTCCGCCTCCCAGCCAGCCGCCTCGACGACAGGGAGGCGGAGTGCGTCCGCGACCTGGCGGACGAGACCCATCTGCTCGCGCAGGATGTCCGGGGCCGCCTCGCGGTTGGCCTTGTAGGAAGCGAGCCGTTCGTGGCGGAACGTCGGCTCCGGTCGGTCGAAGGTGACGACGACCTGATCCGGCCGGTGATCCCTGACGAGGTTCAACAGCATCGACGTGAAGCCGAACACAGCGTTGGTGACCTGACCGGACGCGGTCGCGAGATCGGTGGGCAGCGCGAAGAACGCCCGGTAGGTCAGCGAGTTCCCGTCGACGAGCATCACGGTCGGCA
>CAYSCB010000489.1:0-1909 GCA_964429335.1 uncultured Aquihabitans sp. | reverse complement strand
ATCCTCGACGCGGACATGATGCAGGCCGAGAACGGAACGTTCGACGTCGTCAGCTACCACTTCTATCCGAAGGTCTCCGAGCGGTGCGGCTCGAAGGAGGGTCCTGAGGTTGCGCTGACCCGGGAGTTCCTGAGCCGCGTCGAGGCCGACAAGTCCTTCTACGAGGGGCTGCGCGACAGCTACGCACCCCACGCGCCGATGTGGGTGACCGAGACGGCACAGGCCGCATGCGGGGGTGACCGGTGGGCGGCCACGTACCGCGACGTGATCCGCTACGTGGACAACCTCGGCCGACAGGCCACCGGCGACGGGGACGTCGTGTTCCACAACACGCTGGCCGCGAGCGACTACGGCCTCCTCGACGAGAACGGTCTCGTGCCACGACCGAACTACTGGGCGGCGGTGCTCTGGCACTGGCTGATGGGACCCGAGGTGCTCACTCCGGGCGCACGTGACCTGCCAGCGGACCTCGCGGTGTACAGCCACTGCACGCCGGGACGCTCCGGTGGGGTGACCCACGTGGTGGTCAACTCGTCCACGACGGCGACGCGGACCGTGGCGACCGGCTCCGGGGAGGCGGACGTGTACCTGTTGACGAGCGACTCGCTCGATTCCGCCTCGATCGCCCTCAACGGCACGGTGCTCGCTGCTGCGGCCGACGGCACGCTGCCTCCAACCAAGGCGAAGCGGCTCGGCGGGGCGGTCGAGATCCCGCCGGCGAGCGTCGCGTTCGTGGTGGACCGGAGCCGGGTCGCGGCCTGCTCCTGACCGAGGTGCCACCGGTCGGTCAGACGGTCAGTCGCCGGCTTCCCCGCCCGAGGTCGTGCCGTTCGAGGTCGCGTCTCCCGGGAGCGCGTCGAACACCGGTCGGAGCTCGGCCAGTCCCAGCTCGAGCAGCTCGAGCATGCCGGGACCCGATGGCTGCAGCACCGCGGCACGGATCGATGCGCGGACCACCCCCATCGAGGCGTTCGCCGTCACGCGGACGTCGAAGTCGTGGACCGAGCGGCCGGTGCGACGCGAGAGGCCCTCGGCGAGCTGTGACTCGATGTCGAGTAGGTGCTCCATGATCGCGAGGAACGCCGAGCGGTCGGTGTAGAGACGCACGACGCTGTCGAGCCCGGCATCGAGCTCCTCGGCCACCCCCCGGAGGAACGCACGAAGTGCGTCACCGACCAGGGTGGACACATCGGTTCCGGTCGGTCCCGGCACGTCCGGGGCATCGAGCACGTCACGGAGCGCGTCCCCATGACGTTCCCAGTTGGCGACGAGCACGTCGGCCTTCGTCGGGAAGTGGCGGAAGAAGGTGCGTTCGGTCACGCCGACGTCTGCGGCGATCGCAGCAGCAGTCGCCGCCTCGTAGCCCTGCTCGCGGAACCGACGGTTCGCGGCGACGAGCAGGCGCTCCCGCGTCGCGTCACGTCGCGGTGACCGCTGCTGCGCAGATCGGTTCGTGGGCGGATCCGGTTCGTTCATCATCGCCAGCTCGGGCCGGTCGTTCGAAGTTCCTTCCTTCTTCATGTCAGTCACGGACCTTCTAGATGTCAGTGACTGACATGAAGAAGGAGATGTCGATGGTGCGTGGATCGGGACGGAAGGGGATCGTACGGGTCGCGGTGGTGGCCATGGTCGCTGTCGCAGCGCTTGCAGGGTCCTGCACCGCCGAGCGGCGAAGCTCGGCGCGGTCGACCTCATCGACGGCAAGCTCTCGCTCGCCTGGAGCCAGGATCAGCGGACGCTGAGCTTCACCACCCTCATCGGGCCGTCGGACCAACGGGTCCTCATCGGCACCGACATCCCGGTCAAGACGTTCAAGGGCCTGCAGGACTACACGACCGAGCAAGTCGTGTGGCGGGACGCGAAGAGCGGCAGGGAGTTCGCGCGCACCAGCGATCTGCCCAAGATGACG
>CAYSCB010000488.1:0-1912 GCA_964429335.1 uncultured Aquihabitans sp. | reverse complement strand
CCCCTCGAGGTGGGGCGAGGTGGTGCAGTTCAACGCGGTCCCGGCGCTCGAACGTGCGCGGGGCGCCGGCGACGTCGCTGCAGTCCTGGCCGAACCAGCGCTGACCAACATCGGGAGCGTCACGCCTGAGCCGGGGTTCCACGACGAGCTCCGGCGTCTGACCCGCGACGCCGGGACCGTCCTGATCATCGACGAGACCCACACGATCTGCTGCGGGCCCGGCGGAGCGACCGGCGCCTGGGACCTCGATCCGGACATGCTGGTGATCGGCAAGCCGATCGGCGGCGGCGTGCCGTGCGCCGCCTACGGCATGACCGAGGAGCTCGCAGGTCGGGTCATCGACGTGGTCGAGGGACCCGACAGTGACGTCGCCGGCATCGGCGGCACGCTCACTGCGAACGCCCTGGCGTTGGCAGCTGTCAGGGCGACGCTTCAAGCAGCGCTGCGAGACGAGGACTTCGCCGTCGCTGTCCCGCTCGCAGAGGCCTGGGCGGACGGCGTGGCGGGGGTCATCGAACAGCACGGGCTCCCGTGGACCGTGAACCGACTCGGCTGTCGGGCCGAGTACTGGTTCTGCCCGGCGCCGCGCAACGGCGCCGAGGCCGCCGCGGCGATCGACCACGAGCTCGACGCGTTCCTGCACCTGTGGTGCCTCAACCGGGGGATCCTGCTCACGCCGTTCCACAATATGGCGCTGTTCTGCCCGGCGCACACCCGCT
This sequence comes from uncultured Aquihabitans sp., assembly GCA_964429335.1. Classification (GTDB taxonomy): domain Bacteria; phylum Actinomycetota; class Acidimicrobiia; order Acidimicrobiales; family Microtrichaceae; genus Dermatobacter. Next base: position 1,193 of record CAYSCB010000488.1, on the reverse strand, counting down.
CCGACGTCGACCACCACACCGGGGTGTTCGCCGAGGCGATCGCGGCTCTCATCGTCTGAGCTGCTCTCAGCTCGGCCAGGCAGCCTCGGCCCACACCGACTTCGACGCCCGGTCGACCACGGTTCCCCAGCGGGTCGAGAGGGCGTCGACGACCAGCAGACCACGACCGCTCGGCTGCGCCGACGGCGGCCGTCCGAGGACCGGCAGCCGCTCCGGATGCGGGTCCGAGACCGCGATGATCAGGGCGTCACCCGCGATCGAGAGGCGGACGCTGAGCCCTCCATCCGCGTGCTCCGCCGCGTTGCTCACGAGCTCGTCGACCATGAGCACGGCGTCCGAGACCACCGTCTCGTCGACGGAACCGGGCGATGTCCCGGCCAACGCGACGCCGACGTCACGTCGGAGCGCGGCGAGCGAACCGGCGACGCCATGGATCTCGAAGCGATTCGCCCCGCCGCAGATGCACTCGACCACGTCGTCCAGCCGTTGCAGCCAGTGCGGTGGGCCGCCCGGAGCGCCGGTGCGGTTCCGAGATCCACCAGGGTCGTCGTACAGCACGGCGAGGGTCCGGTCCGGGTGCTCAGCACGCATGTGGTCGATCCACGGCTGTGGATCCCACAGCTCGCCGTCCGTCGCCGGGAGCGCGTCGTCGTGTCCAGCGACGACAACGCTGCGACCGGGCCCCGATGGTCCACCGGCCACGTCGACGTCCCCCGCCCAGCTCGCGAGGCGAACCGGACGCTGACCCCCTCCGGAGCACCCAGATCCGACCGGTGCCTCCGCGACCGGACGTGCGAGGTCGTCGGCGCTCTTGGAGGCTTCGGTCGGCATCGCTGTCACGGACGGGCTGTTCACGGTGTCACGGATCGTTCCGGTACGGGATCGGCGTGCACGGATCATCCCCACGTCTCCGACCCCCGATCCGACGCAGTTCTACCCGATGCAGCGACCTGTCAACCGCGTGAGCTCGAGGCTCAGGCTCCAGCGAGGACCGCCCGCGCGACCAGGTCGGTGCCGAACGCGGTCAGGATCGCCAGGTACAACAGACCCGTCGCAGCCATCACCGCCGAGTAGTAGCGCTCACGAAGCGCCATCCGCGTCACGACCACCAACACGATGGTGGTCACGGCGCTCGCTACCCAGAACCAGCCGAGCATGCCTCCGTAGCCGTCGTCGACGGTCCCGTCGAGCAC
>CAYSCB010000487.1:0-1934 GCA_964429335.1 uncultured Aquihabitans sp. | reverse complement strand
CGAACGCGTCCGCGAGCGCGTCGCGTCCCGCATCGGAGCTGGGTTCCAGCAGCCGGTGATGCGCGACGACGGGCAGGTTGGAGTCGTCGAGCTTGATCGTCTTGAATCGATCTTCCTGGAAGGTGAGCTGGTCGACGAACCCGAGGCGTTCGGCACCGGGGACGTCCTGGCCGATCAGGTCGCGCAGGTCGCGCTGGCGGGCGATGATCGAGATGATCGGCGCGGGCCGTGACGCTTCGCTGGCCTCGACGAACTTGGAGATCTTCGACGCCTCGGCCGACACGAACGCGGCGTCACCCATCCGCGACATGAGCCACAGGATCAGCTCGTCGAGGAACAGGATGAGCCCCGCGTAGCCCAGGTCGTGGGCGTGGCGGCTGAGCGCGGCCAGACCGGACTCCATGTCGACGTAGCCGCCGCGGTTGGCCTTGGCGGCGTCCGCGAAGCCCGACAGCAGCCCGTCGAGCAGCGCCTGGACCAGCAGGCGACGTTTTTCGCTGCCGACGGGCTGGTGGCGGGCCTGTTCGTAGCGCTCGGCGTTCCAGCCGCTGAGCTTGCCCCAGTCGGCACCCCCCGGACCGCCGAGCGCTGCGAAGAACGTCTCGTCGCCCATCGTGGAGCGCAGCTCATCGGCGTTGGCGAGGAGCGGTTCGTCGGCGAACACGCCGGGCATCGGCGCGTCCGGGTGGAGACGGCCCACGTAGTCGACGTACTGGCCGAACACGGCGCTCTCGAGCGACGTGGCACCGATCAGGTGGAACGGCACGGTCAGGAACGTCTGGTCGTCTCGCCACTCGTTGAGCTGGGCGACGACCGGCGCCAACTCGGCCTTGGCCAACGCGGCGGGGTGGCCGTCCAACAGGAGCTGGAGCACGCCCATGAAGTTGGACTTGCCGGACCCGAAGCTGCCGTGCAGGAATGCGCCCTTGGAGGCACCCCCGGTGACCGCGGAGCGCACCAGCCGTTCGGCGTCCAGGAACGCGCTGAGGAGCTTCTCGGTGACGACGTACTGGCGCAGCGTCTGCTCGGCCTGCCCGGCGGCGTCGCTCAGGATGAACACGAGGTCGCTGGCGTGGACCTCGGTGGGGATGTCGATCGCGTCTCGCAGCAGCATCGGTGGTGTCGATCCTCGGGGGTGTCAGTCGGTGGACGTCGTCTTGCGGCCCTTGGTGGCCGGCGGTGGTGCCCAGGTGCGCAGCGTGTCGGTGGTGGCACCGATCGAGGCGAGCGCCCCGTCCACCATGCCCCGGTAGAACACGGCCAAGGGCTGGCCCAGGGCGGGGTCGACGTCGGGATGCCACTGCGCCACCCACGCCAGCTCGTCGTCGAGCGCGGCGATCAGCGGGACGAGCCGGTCGCCGGTCCAGCCGTCGACGGTCTGGCGTTGGTGCAGCAGCGTGGCGAGCGCCTGGGCCGACTGGGCGTGGTCGAAGCCCGCCCACGCCAGCACCGTGGTCGAGTCACCGGTGCCGGCGTCGCGCTCGGCGCCGTGCACCGAGGTGAACCGCTCCTTGGGCACGTCGAGCTTGCCGCGCTGACGCCAGTACGAGGGCTTGCGGAAGTCCGACGACGCGTACTTGGGCGGCACCGCGATGCGTCCGACGTCCTCGCCGCGGTCCTCGGCGCGTTGCAACTCCCAGGTGCGTTCCCACTCGGCCCGCTTGGCCATGCCCGACGGCTTGTAGCGGGCTGCGGCCTGAGCGGGTACGTGCTCATCGGCGACCAGTTCGGTGACGACTGCGACCGGATCGACGTCGGGCTGACCCTTCCAGGTGCAGGCGACGCTGATCCAGTCGTCGTCGGTCGAGACGCGGTCCGCGAGCTGGGCGACGCTGCGCACGACGGCCCGGTCGCCGTCGAACCACAGCGAGTGGTCCTCGAGCCGATCCAACAGCCAGTCGCGCAGCGCGGCCGCTTCGAGGTCCTCCCACGGC
>CAYSCB010000486.1:0-1934 GCA_964429335.1 uncultured Aquihabitans sp. | reverse complement strand
GATGGCGACGACGCCCCGTTGGGTGTCGGGGCGTTCGTGGGCGCGGCGGTGATGATCGTCACGCAGATGGTCATGGTCGCGATCATGACCATGACGCCGGTGCACATGCGCGCCCACGGTCACGGTCTCGGCGACGTCGGCCTGGTCATCGGGTTCCACATCGGGGCGATGTACCTGCCGTCGCTCGTCACCGGCGTGCTCGTCGACCGCGTCGGCCGGATCCGGATGGTCGTCGTCGCTGCGTTCACGATGTTGGCCGCCGGTCTGGCCGCCGCGTTCGCACCGGCGGAGTCGTTGCCGGTCCTGGTGTTCGCGCTCGTGCTGCTCGGCGTCGGCTGGAACATCGGTCTGATCTCCGGTACCGCGCTGGTGGTCGACGCGACCGAGCCGCACAACCGGGCCAGGGTCCAGGGCACGATCGACGTCGGCGTGGCGCTGGCAGGGGCAGGTGGCGGTGCGGTCTCCGGGGTGATCGCTGCGGGGAGCAGCTATGCCGCGCTGTCGCTGATCGGCGGTGGGGTGTCGCTGGTGCTCATCCCGGTCGTCCTGGTGGCGGGTCGACACGAGGCCCGTCGCCGGACTGTCGTGACCTGACCACGGCGAGGCCGGCCCGGAGCGCCGCGATGGCGTCGCGCAACGCGTCGGCTCCGGTCGTGCCGATCCCGGTCGCGTTCGCGAAGCCGTGGATGTGGCCGGTCACGACTTGCAGGGTGGTCGGCACGCCGGCGGCGCGCAGCTTCTCCGCGTACGCGATCCCTTCGTCGCGCAGCACGTCGAACCCGGCGACCACGACGTGTGCGGGGGCGACGCCGGCGAGGACGGTGTCGTCGGTGAGCAGCGGCGAGACCCGCGGGTCGGTCGCGAGGTCCGGGTCCGGCAGGTAGTGACCGCGGTACCAGTCCATCTGCTTCTCGGTCAGGAAGTACCCGTCGGCGAACAGGTCGTAGGAGCGGGACCGGCCGCTCAGATCCGTGACCGGGTAGAAGAGCAGCTGGAAGTCGGGTCCCTCGGCGCCGGGGATCGAGGCGGACACGACGGCCGCGAGGTTGCCACCCGCGCTGTCGCCCGCGACCGCAACGGGACCGTCGGTGTCGTTGCGGACCCATCGGTAGGCATCCTCAGCGTCCTCGACCGCAGCGGGGAACGGGTGCTCCGGAGCGAGGCGGTAGTCGACCGAGACCACCGCGAGGTCACCCGTGCTCGCGATCGTCCGGCACACCGAGTCGGTGGAGTCGAGGCCGCCGACGACCCAACCGCCACCGTGGAAGTACACGACGGTCGCGTCGGGTCGTCGCTCCGGATGCTGCCGGTAGCGTCGGGCGGGGAGCACTCCGGAGCGGGTGGGGATGCGAATCTCCTCGACAACGGTGATCGGTGGGCGGTCACCGAAGATCCAGGCCTCGCTGTCGAGCTGGGTGCGGGACTGCGGCAGCGGCAGGTCCTCGAACGAACTGCCCGGCATGGAGTTGAGGAGGCGCAACGCCATCTGCACCTCGGTGAACAGGCGGTTGCCGTCGACCTCGTCGGGCGGTCCGGCGATCACACGTTGGAGAGGCTCCGGCAGCGCGCCGAGGACCCGGATGACGGCCCGGACAGCGCGGTCGGCGACGGTGGGAGCGGTGGCCATGGCAGACCGTACCGCTGCTCGCCCATGTCGACCGGCCCGACGGCACGTCAAGTCCACGTACACCAGCAGCACGCCATGGGACCGCACCGAGATCATGACTGCACCCAAGGCGGCGTCGGTACGCGGGTGTGCCCGCGCCAAGGCGCGGGTGGGTGGCGGGGTTCGGGGTTGGTCCGGGTTGGGGTGGTTCCGCTGTTGGGGTCCCGCGCTGTTCAGGCGGGTGCGGGTTGTCGTCCTGGTGGTGGGGCGGGCCGTCGCCGGTGTTCGGTGCGGAGTTGGAGTCCGTCGGCGGTGGTGATGGTGAACA
>CAYSCB010000485.1:0-1957 GCA_964429335.1 uncultured Aquihabitans sp. | reverse complement strand
GCGCGCCTGGCGCCCAGCGCCCGCAGCTCCTGCATGCGCTCCTGGATCACGTCGGTGTCCGACAACAGCTTGGAATCGGTCACTTCGAGGACCAGGCGGTCCGCTGGCAGGCCCGTCCGGCGCAGGATCTGGGTGACGATCGGGACCAGACGCTCGTTGTGGACCTCTTGTGCGGTCAGGTTGACCGAGACGGTGAGGCCCTCTGCGACCTCGGCCATGGTGGCGCGCCAGTCGGCGAGGTCGGTGCATGCTCGTTGCAGCATCCACTCGCCCATCGCACCGATGAGGCCGGATTCCTCGGCGAGTGGCACGAAGATCCCTGGCGACAGGAGGCCGCGGCGGGGATGCTGCCAGCGGATGAGCGCCTCGCAACCGATGATCGTGTGGGAATGGAGGTCGACGATCGGTTGGTAGTGCGCGACGAACTGGTCGGTCTCGATGGCGCGGGCCAGGTCCGCACGGAGCTCCAGGCGGTCGAACGACGCCGTGTGCATGTGCGCCTCGAACACCGCCGAGCGCCGCTTGCCCATCTGCTTGGCACGGTACATGGCGGTGTCCGCGTTGCGGATCAGGACCTCGGCGACGTTGTCCCGGTCGTGGTCGAACGCGATGCCGGCTGAGGCAGTGATCGACAGCTCACGTCCGTCGACGGTGAACGGCTGGTCGATGGACGTGAGGAGCCGCTCGGCAACCTCGTGGACCTGGTCCTCGCCGTGGGCACGTTCCAGGACGACGACGAATTCGTCGCCGCCGGTTCGTGCAGCGGTGTCCCCGTAGGTCAGCGACTCCTTGATCCGCTCCGCGACCGCGTACAACAGGCGATCGCCTGCTGCGTGCCCGAGGCTGTCGTTGATGTCCTTGAAGTCGTCGATGTCGAGGGAGATCACCGCCACGGTGGTCGACCCCGCGTTGTGTCCGAGCATCTCGCCGAGCCGCTCGGTTGCGTACACGCGGTTGGGCAGCCCGGTGAGCGCGTCGTGTGTCGACTGGTACCGGAGGTGCTTCATCATGTTCGTGCGCTCGGTGACGTCGCGCGCGTTGATGACGAACCCGCCGACCGCCTCCTCGCCACGGAGGTCGGTGACCGTCGCTTCGAGGTGGACCCAGTCGCCGTTCGCGTTGGTGAAGCCGAACTCGCGGAGCTTCGGATGTTCGGACGGCACACGACTCAACCGAAGTGCGCTCTCCCAGTCCACGTCGCTGCCGTGGAACGTCTCATCCAGGGTGCGTCCGAGCAACTCGTCGGGTTCGACCCCGATCGTCGACGTCACCGACGGGCTCGCGTAGCGAATGCCGTCGGTCAGGCCCACGACGAGGACGATGTCGTTCGAGTGCTGGACGAGCGCCTTGAAGCGCGCCTCCGACAGTTGGATCTGCTGCTCGGCGGCCTTGCGACGACCGATCTCACGGGCGTTCAGGACGATGCCGCCGATGTTGGGATCGCTCTGGAGGTCCATGCCCACGAGCTCGAACCAGTGGTAGCTGCCGTCGCTGTGACGAAGCCTGAGCTCAACCGGATTGCGGTTGCCGAAGCGCACGTCCTCGAGCATGCGCTGCGCAGCTGCGCGGTCATCGAGATGCACGAGGTCCAACACGCTGTCGATGCTGCGGAAGTCGGAGTCGTAGCCGAGCAGGCGGGACGCCACGGGTGAGACGTAGGCGAGATGCCCGTCCCCACCCAGGATCGTCACGATATCTGCGGAGTTGTCGACGAGTGCACCGAACCGCTTCTCGGAGCGTTCGCGGACCGCCTGTTCGGTCTGCTCAACCGCCCGCAACGCGATAGCGGCCTCGCGACACAGCGATACGAGAGCGAGGCGTCCGTCCTCGTGAATTGCCTTGGGAGTGATGGCGAACAACACGCCGCGCAGCTGGCGCTGCACCATGACGAGGCCGACGAGAGCGTGATGGTCTTTGTCGAGTGAGGTCTCTTCGAGATGACCGGTGCTCCGACGTT
>CAYSCB010000484.1:0-1963 GCA_964429335.1 uncultured Aquihabitans sp. | reverse complement strand
ATCCGGGCCACGATCCGCGCCGCGCCGTACCAGGCGACCTTGATCGTCGGGATGCCGATCGTCTTCGACCCCGCCGTGGCGCACAGTCGCTCGGCCACCTCGAGCTGCACCATGACGACCAGTCGTCGGACCTGCGGCGCGGTGGCGAGGACGTGCATGAGAACGGGCACGGCGACGTTGTACGGCAGGTTCGCCACGAGGACCCACGACTCGGTCCCGAGGAGGTCCGACCAGTCGATGACCAGCGCGTCGCCCTCCACGACGCGCACCGTCGACGCCGATCCGGCGCTGCCGATCACATCGTCGAGGACCGGCAGAAGAGTCCTGTCCTTCTCGAGTGCCAGGACGTCCGCGCCGGTCTCGGCGAGCGCGAGCGTCAACGAGCCGAGCCCCGGGCCGACCTCCACCACCCGGTCACCGGGGCCGACATCGGCCAGCCGGGCGATCGAGCGGACGGTGTTGGGGTCCACGACGAAGTTCTGGCCGAGGGATCGCCGGGCTTCGATCCCGTGGCGATCGAGGAGCTCCCGGATCTCGGTCCGTCCGAGCACCTCAGCCGCTCCGCCCGGTGCTGGACGTGGTCGTCGACCGCCTCGGAACCGTCGTGGTGGTCGACGTGGTCATGGTCGTGGTCGTCGGCGGCGCGGTCGTCGGCGACACCCCGGCGGGAACGGTGGTGACCGGTCGCCGATCCTCGTACCGACTCGATCCCTTGCGGTACCAGTCCGGCAGCACCGAGATCGGCACCTGCGCGACCGTCGGCGGCGCCGGCCGGGTCGTCGTCGTGGTGGCCGTCGTCGTCGACGGCACCGCCGGTGTCCGACCGACGAACCACACGACACCGAGGATCACCACGGCGAGGACGCTGGCGCCGATGCCGACGAGGAGCCGTGGCGGCAGGTCGGTCACGGCGTGATCCCGTAGAAGCGGACCGCGTTCGTGGTCGTCGCCGAGGCGATATCGACGACCGGACGACCCTGCAGCGCGGCGACCTCGGCGCCGACGTGGACGACGAGCTCCGGTCGGTTGCGACGCCCGCGGTGCGGGACCGGCGCCAGGTACGGCGAGTCGGTCTCGACCATCAGACGCTCGAGCGGCGCTGCGGCGACCGCAGCCCGGAGATCGGTCGCGCTCGGGGACGTGACGATGCCGGAGACCGACAACATGGCGCCGATGTCAACCGCGCGCTCCGCTTCGGCCGGCCCGCCGGTGAAGCAGTGGAACACCGTCCGATCCGGCATCCCCTGCTCGTCGAGGATCGCGAACGTGTCGTCCCATGCCTCACGTGTGTGGATGACGAGCGGGAGGCCGACCTCGTGCGCGAGCGCGACCTGGGCGGCGAACACCTCGCGTTGCAGCGCGCGTGGCGAGTGGTCGTAGTGGTAGTCGAGGCCGCACTCCCCGATCGCCACGAGCCGGTGACCGTCGTTGGCGAGCGTGTCGCTGACGAGGGACCGCAGCGCGTCGAGGCCCTGCGTCGCGTCGTGGGGATGCAGCCCCGCGGTGGCCCACACGCCGTCGAGTCGCGCGGCGAGCTCGAGGCAGGTCGCGGAGCGCTGCGCGTCGGTGCCGACGGTGATCAGCGCGACCACGTCGGCGTCACGGGCGGCGGCGACGAGCGTCGCCGGGTCGGTCTCGCCGTCGAGGTGGCAGTGGTTGTCGATCCAGCGGGGGCGCGACGTCTCCGGAGCGCTGGCGGCATCGGAGGTCGCGGACATGTCTCAGCCCCCGAGGATCGGGCGGGCGAGCTCGGTGAGGTCCGCCTCCGGGCGCGCCCCGATGTGCGAGATGACCTCGGCCGCAGCGAGCGAGCCGAGCGCGCCGCAGGTGGCGAGGTCCATCTTCCTGCTGAAGCCGTGGAGGAAGCCGGCGGCGTAGAGGTCACCGGCGCCGGTGGTGTCCACGAGCTGGGTGACCGGGTGGGCCGGCACCTCGATCAGGTCGTCGTCGGTGACGATCACCG
>CAYSCB010000483.1:0-1981 GCA_964429335.1 uncultured Aquihabitans sp. | reverse complement strand
CGAACGGGCTGACGACGATCGGCGGCACCCGGAAGCCGAGGTTCTTCAGGTTCGGGCCCGGTGCCGGGACCACGGTGTCGTCCTCGACAGCGGGCGGGACCACGTGGTCGTAGAAGCCGCCGTGCTCGTCGAAGTTGATCACCATCACCGTTCGGTCCCACTGCGGGCTGTGACGGATCGCGTCGTGCACCTCGGCCAGGAACGCGTCGCCGGCCTTGACGCTGCCGTAGGGGTGGAAGTCGTTGGAGGTGCCGGTGAACTCGGCCTCGGCGGTGTAGTCCGGGTCGACGAACGCCACGTTCGGCAGCGTGCCGGTCTTCGCGTGTTCGAGGAACTCCTCGTAGGGCTTGGTCAGCGAGTCGTAGCGACCGCTCGCGAACAGCCCGGTCATCGGCTCGCCGGGGGAGTAGTACGCCGAGCTGAGGTCCGCGTCGGACAGGCGGTCGAAGATCGCCGTCTCGAGGTGGCTCGGGCGCGGCTGACCCGGTGCGGGGAACGAGCCGGTCTCCATGACGTCGGTCGTCCCGCACAGCTGGTAGAAGCGGTTCGGCCACGTCGCCCCCAGCATCGAGCAGAAGTAGTTGTCGAACGTGGTGTAGTTGCGGGCCAGCGTGGCCAGGACGGGCAGGTCCTCATCGGTGTAGTACCCGAGGGGGAACAGGTCGCCGTCGGGCTGGAGCTTCAGGAAGCCGTCGATCTTGCCGTCGTTGAACTGCCCGGCGACCGCCTGCCAGAAGTGGAACGGGTCCTGCATCTCGCAGCCGGTCCAGTCGGGTGCCATCGGCCAGGTCTCGTGGACGACGCCGTGCTTGTCGGCGTAGCTGAGCCCTGCCTGCTTGCCGTTCGCGCCGGGCAGCCAGCCGAGCAGGCAGTCGAACGACCGGTTCTCCATCATCACCACGACGACCGTGTCGAACGGCGCGGACGACGGCTTCGCCATCACCTCGGCGTGGGTCGAGGGCTTCTGCGACGTCGGCGTCGAGCTGTCGTCGGACCCGTCGCTGCACGCGGCCAGACCGGCTCCGATCAGACCGGTCGCGGCGGTCCCGGCGAGGAACCCCCGCCTGCTGAGGTGATCCATGTCGCTCCTTCGAAGGCAACCGAGTCCGGCAGGGCACCCCGCGCTCCGGCGCCGCCGCCGGAACACAGGGGTCGCAATCGACAAGTGCTGTCGATTCCGCGCCCAAGAACGCGAGGGTACGCACGAACGGCACCGGACGCGACGGAACCCCCGCGGTTGCAGGGGTTCCGGTGGCGGAGACGGTGGGATTCGAACCCACGGTGGCCTTGCGACCACAACGGTTTTCGAGACCGTCCCATTCGTCCGCTCTGGCACGTCTCCGTCGGCGACGATAGCGGCGCCGACAGCGGTCGGGCACAACGGGATCCGTGCAGATCAAGCGCCGCGTTGCCACACGACGTGGTCGTCCCGAAGTGGTCGGACGGCTGCGGGGTCCTCCACGACGGAGAAGCCGGACCGGCGGGCGACGGCGACGGAGCCGACGTTCACTGGGTCGATCACGAGCCGGAGCGTCGGAATTCCGACATCGTCGAGCAGCCACGACGACAGCACGTCGAGCGCCTCAGCGGTGAGCCCTCTGCGACGCGCCCACGGCGCTGTCCAGTAGCCGATCTCCGCGACGGTCAGGTCCGCGGCGACGTCGACCACGCTCATCGAGCCGACGAGGGCGGGTGACCCGGTCGCCGGCCCGGTGGAGCGAGCCGCGAACGTCGGGGCAGCGTCGACCGCGAAGCACATGGCAGTTCTGGCGGCCCATGACGTGGGGCCGGCCTCGATGAACGATGCTGCGTCCGCCGTCGTGTACGGGGACGGCACGGTCGTCCAGCGCGCGACCTCAGGATCGTTGCACGCCCGGACCATCGCGTCTGCGTCCCCGGTCTCCCACGGGCGCAGCACCACGGCGTCGCCGATCAGGGTGCACGGCTCGTCCGGCCAGCGGAGCTCCACGCCGGGATGATC
>CAYSCB010000482.1:0-1986 GCA_964429335.1 uncultured Aquihabitans sp. | reverse complement strand
CGGCCGCAGCCGTGATGATGTCGTACTGCCTCTGGGCGGTGGATGGCTCGACCCTGCACCAGCAGTCCGACGGGCCCTGGGCGGAGCTGTCGATCATCCCGTTCGTGATCGCGATCCTCCGCTATGCGCTGCTGGTCGACCAGGGCAAGGGTGCAGCGCCCGAAGAGGTGTTCGCGCAGGACCGCATGATGCAAATCATGGGTCTGGGCCTGGTCGCGCTGCTCGCCGTCGGGATCTACCTGTGAGCGACGTGAACAGCACCGACGAGCTCCTGCGCGGTTGGGGCCGCACGGCACCCGCCCGTTCGACGATCCTGCGTCCCACCTCCGACGAGGAGATCCGCTCGACGGTCCTGACCGCCGACGGCCACGGTGTGATCGTCCGGGGTCTCGGCCGCTCCTACGGCGATCCTGCTCAGAACGCGGGCGGCGCGGTGATCGACGGGACGGTCCGGTCCGGTCTGGTCGACCTGGACCTGCACGACGGCGTCGCCCGGGTGCTCGCCGGCACGAGCCTGGACGACCTGATGCGGTGGCTCGTGCCGCTCGGATGGTTCGTCCCGGTCACGCCGGGCACCCGGATCGTGACCGTCGGCGGCGCGATCGCCTGCGACGTCCACGGCAAGAACCACCACAAGAAGGGCTCGTGGTGCAACCACGTCCTCAGCTTCCGGCTCCTCGACGGCTCGGGAGCGGTGCACGACGTGAACCCGACCGACGATCCCGACGTGTTCTGGGCGACCGCCGGTGGCATGGGCCTGACCGGCATCATCGTCGACGCCACGGTGCAGCTCCAGCCGATCGGATCGAGCCAGCTGCTCGTCGACTCGGACCGGGCCCCGGACCTCGATGCCGTCATGGCGATGATGATCGAGGGCGACGGTGACTACGACTACTCGGTTGCCTGGATCGACGTCATGGCCAGGGGTCGCCACCTCGGACGTTCCCTGCTCGACCGTGGCCGCTTCGCGACCCGCGAGGAGGTCCTCGCGTCGGGGGACCCTCGGCCGACCGACTACTCGGCGCACATGCTGCCGTCGTTGCCCGACGTGTTCCCGTCCGGTCTGGTCAACCGTCTGACGGTGAAGGCCTTCAACGAGCTGTGGTTCCGCAAGTCACCTGCACGACGCCGAGACGCCCTGATGGGCATCGAGAAGTTCTTCCACCCGCTCGACATGGTCGGCGACTGGAACCGGGTCTACGGCCGACGCGGGTTCATCCAGTGGCAGTACGTCGTCCCGGACGAGTCGAGCGACTTCGTGCGCCGCTCGCTCGAGCGCATCTCCGCGGCCGGTCTGCCGTCGTTCCTGTCGGTGCTCAAGCGGATGGGGCCGGGCAACCCGGGACATCTCAGCTTCCCGATCTCGGGATGGACGCTCGCGATCGACATCCCGGTCGCCGCCGGACTCGACGAGGTGTTCGACGACCTCGACCGCGAGGTGGTGGAGGCGGGAGGCCGCCTCTACCTCGCGAAGGACAGCCGGGTCCGACCGGAGCTGCTCCCACTCATGTATCCACGGCTCGACGAGTGGCGTGACGTGCGGGCCGGGCTCGATCCCGACCGCAGGTTCCGCAGCGACCTCGGTCGTCGCCTCGGACTCGTCTGATCACCCGCCTTCGGGGATCAGCCACCGACGTCCTTCGCGTACTGCGTCAGCGACGTCTGGAACGCCGAGTTCGCCTTGTCGATGGCGTCCTTGGTGCCGACCCCGTTGAACGCGACGCTGTCGAGGGCGGCGCGCAGCGTGCTGCGGAACTCGTTGTACGGACCGATGACCGGACCCGGGAAGTCCGCGTTGAGGTTCTTCAGACCCTGGTAGGCGGTGTTCAGCCACTTGCCCTTCGTCGTCGAGGTGAACTCCTTCTGCAACGTCGGGTCGTCCTGGGCGGACTTCAACACGGGCAGGTAGGAGCCCTCGAGTGTCCACAGCACCTGGTTCGGGGTGGTCAGGAAGAACTTGATGAACTGCCAGGCCGCCGGAACGCC
>CAYSCB010000481.1:0-1987 GCA_964429335.1 uncultured Aquihabitans sp. | reverse complement strand
CAGGAGCGTGGTTGAGGAACGTCAAGTCGTAGGTGACGCAGAACGCGCCGTTGAGGCCCGCATCCGCCAACGTCCCCTCGTGCATCTGCCTGCACACGTGATCGCCGCGCTCGGACCCGAACCCGACCTGCAACGCGAGCGCAGCGCCTGGAGCGCAGCGGCCTCGGCCACAGCGATCCACCGGGAACGCCACAACATCCCGGCTGGGGCTGGCGACGGACTCGATGGGCCCGCCGCGCTCCTCGGCGAACGACCCGCCGACGCATTGGCAGCTGCCAGCTGGGACTACGCCGCTGCGAAGGTCGCCGACATCGACGTCGAGCAGGCGATCGAGTCAGGCACCGGGCTCTGACCGCTCCGCCCGGAACCGCTGCTGAGCGGACTGTGCCCGGATCCCGAACGCCTCACCCACCCCTGCCCAGGTCGGTCCGTCCTCTGAGGCTCGTGCCTCGATGACCGCCTCGACCGCCAGCACCTCGAAGGCCTCCGCCAGCCGAGCCGCCAGCACCGCGCGACGAAGGGCTCCCGGAGGTGCCGCCCGAACGGCTCGTCGCGTCGGCGTGAGCGCGTCGAGTGTCTCGCGGGCAGCGGCCATGACGTTCGGGTCGATCGACGCGGCGGTCGACTTGGGTCGGCGCCCACCGGCATTGGCCATCGACACAACGTAGCGAAGTCAGATCAGGAACAACCTGAGCGCTTGCCGACCGCTACGGGAGGCCGACGTCGACGTCCCCGTCGACCTCAACGGGCCGCAGCGCAGGTGCCGTGTGTTCCACCGGTCCGCGAGGTCGAGCGAGTCCGGCGGAGAGGCCCGAGCGAATCGTGAGCGACGCTTCCCGCTCGCCGAGGCCGACGGCGCTGGCCGCGTGACGCAGGTGGGCTTCCACCTCGTCGGCGTCGAGCACCCCTGCCCCGGCGATCTGACCGAGCGCGAACCCTGCGCGGTTCAGCGTGTGGTTCCGTGAGCCTTGCGGAGCGAAGCGGACCCGTTCGACCTCGCCCCGCAGCGCAGCCGCAGCCCAGCGGCCGAGCGCGACCGACACCGGGATCGGGTCCCGCGGTGCGGTCCGCTCAACCCGGGGCGGATCCACGAGCCGTTCCAACCACAGAGGCATCGGCGAGGGGTCACCCTGCCTGGTCCAGACGTAGCGCTCGCCGGCGGGGTGCAGGCTGGGTGGGGCGATCACGTAGCCGCCGTCGGCTCGGACATCGATGCCGGGTCCGACAAGGTTCACTGAGTTCCGGACCCCGCGGTCCGGGGAGGCGAAGAGCAGGTGCCAGCCGCCGGACCCGGTCCGGACCCGTGGGCCCGACGGCAATGGTCCGTGTTCGTCGACGAGGCGTCGCATCGAGTCGATCCCACCGTGACGAGGATCGATGTCGACCACGACGAGCCCTGACGGCCGACCTGTCACCACGCCCACGTTGGCCGACGGCCACTGCCGCCACCACGACTCGATCACCCGGGCATCGGTCGACGCGTCACGCAGTCCACGCGTCGTGCGTGGGTGCTTACCCGGTGACGAACAGTCCGCCCGACAACACGAGCACCCGACCCGAGTCGGGGTGTGGCACGGGAACACCGGTCGGCCCTGAGCTGCGTAGTCCAAGGCCATGACCAACTGCTGGCCGGCCGTCACAGATCGACCCCCACGTCCAGGTCAACCTCCGCATCGGCGGCACTGGGGGCGCCGATGCTGGTGGCTGCGGCGGGGGCCAATGGTTCGATCTCGCAGTAGTCGTAGGCGAGCGCCGATGCGGCGGGACTGCCCGGCCGGATCGCGTACACGCCGGCGGTCGCGAAGTCGACCATCGCCAGGCCATCGCGCTGGCGACCGTCGGTGACGACCCCGGGGGTTCCCACTTCCGGAAGGTCCCCATCTGCGGAGCGGTCGACGATCAGCCGGTCACCGGATCGGACCTCCATCCCGTCGGCCACCTCGAGCCCGTCGCCGTGGAGGAGTCCGTCGATGGTGAGAACAGCCCG
>CAYSCB010000480.1:0-1996 GCA_964429335.1 uncultured Aquihabitans sp. | reverse complement strand
GTGGCGATGTCGATCAACGTCGAGCAGATCCTGCGCTACGAGTACCTGCCCTCACGGGCTGCAGCCGCGCTCGTCACGGTGTGGAGCCCGTTGATCATCGCCATCCTGCTCCTCGTCCCTGACCAACCCCACGCAGCGCTCGGAACCGAGCTCATCCTCCTCGGCCTCGCCCTCGGCTGGGTGCTGCTCGGTCGACTCGCCCGCTTCGAACCCGGCCGGAACCAGTCGGCCGAGCAGTGGTTCATCGGAACGAGCGGTCCCATGGGGGTCCTGACCGGTGGCCTCGTCCTCGCCGGCGTCGGGATCTCGGCCGACGCGATCGGAGGACTCCTGTGGTTGGCACCGGCGGTGATCGCCGCTGTGCTCGGCGGCACGACGCAGGCCTGGGTGCTGCTGATCGAGATCCGCCGCTGAACGAGCCCCGCGACGGTCGACGAAACTGGATCCGTCAGGCCCCGGGGAGCTTCGTGCCGGTCGGCGGTTGGTTCCACTCGATCCAGGCACCGCCGGTGCGCCCGTCGGCGTCGGTCACCTTCGCCATCGCACGGGGGAATCGGGTCTGACGGCCATCGGGGTGCACGAGCAGCACGGGCGAGAACGCCAGCGGCTCGAACTCGAGGTCGAGCCCGACCGTCGTCGTCCTGGTGCGGGTGGGCAGCCGTTCCGCACCCTCGCTCACGTCGATGACCACCTCGTCGCTCTCGACGAACTCCGTCGAATCGGGATCGAGCCGGTACGCGACGCCCCAGTCGGCACCCGGGAAGAAGCCGCCCGCGGAGTGCCAGCGGGTCCCGTCTTCGAGGCGCCCGGCGGTCCAGGACCACTGCGTCGCCCACCAGTCCCGTGCCGCACCCCACGAGTGGTCGCGCTGGCCCCATCCATCGACCTCGATCCGCTCCTCGCCGACGAGCACGATCCCCTCGACCCGGCACGGGATCTCGTAGCGGGGGGTGACCGGCGGCCACAGGTACCCGTTGCGGTCGGTGTGGTAGTCGAGCTCGAAGCCGAACGGGACCCGTTCGCCACGCAGGTCGCGGTAGGTGTCGGCCGGGTCGTCGAGTCGCAGACCGAACGCCTCGAGGTTGATCGACATGTGATCGCCCGGCGTCTCGATCGCGTGATCCGCCCAGAGGCCGTCGTGGCGCAGGTCGAGCGAGGTCGCGGTCGACGGCATCGGCACCTCGTGGTCGATGACGGTGACGAGCCGGCGATCGGGACCGACGACGCAGGCCCAGTACCAGACGGTGCCGAGGTTCGGGTAGAAGCCGATGCGCACGTACCCGCCGACGGACAGGTCCTCAGCGAACCAGTCGAGGTAGTACGACTCGTTCCAGAGCAGCTCGTCGGGATCCGGTGTGTGACGGGCCTCGTCGGCGGGGTCGGGTGCAGCCATGCTCGGAGTCTGTCAGGCGACGCTCATCCACGTCGCCGCGTCTCACCGGCGGTAGCGGCGGTGCCGGCGTCGGTAACGGCGGCGGTGCCAGTGCCGGCGGCGGCGGCTGTGACGGCGGTGGAGGCGTAGACGGAGGTCGATGCACCGACCGGAACCTCGGCCGGAGCGGCCTGACCGGTCCGCTGACGCGCCGATGCCCCCGTCCGACCCAGCAGGACGGCGAAGTACACGCAGATCACGAGGGTGGCGATGAAGTCCTCGTTCGGGCGGACCAGGTACCGGATCGCCTCGGCGAACCCTCCGGCGGGCACGACGGGCTGGTGGCTCCGGATGCCCGCGAACGCCAGCGGAACGAGGACGAGGAACCCGTACCAGGCGTACCGCAGGGTCGGGACGGTCCGGGCGTCGGGATCGAGGATGCCGGCATCGACGACGTCGAGAGCGATCGGCATGAGCACGATGCAGCCGATGACCTCCGCGAGATCCACGACGGTGGGGTCCTTGTAGAGCAGGACCGTCAGAACCAGGGTGCCGATCGAGATCAACCACGGGACCCGTCGGGGCAGGGGCCGGCGGAGCATCACGTACGGGAGCAGCAGCGCG
>CAYSCB010000479.1:0-2017 GCA_964429335.1 uncultured Aquihabitans sp. | reverse complement strand
TGCCGCAACGAGTTCGAGGCGAAGATCCCCCTCCGTGATCCGATCCCGGTCACCGTCGAGCCGTTCCACGGTGGTGACGACGCCGGCGACGGACACGTGCCCGAGTCGAGTCTGACGGGAGGCCTCGGCGATGTCTGAGCGGCGATCCGCGGAGGAACCCCGCCCGATCGAGATCACCGACCCGGTCACGATCCACGTCGACGGTCGTGACGTCGTGGTCCAGAACGGCGAGCTCGTCATCGACGCCTGTCAGCGCAACGACACCTACATCCCGCGCTTCTGCTACCACCCGCGGATGAAGCCGGTCGGCATGTGCCGCATGTGCCTGGTCGAGATCGACTCCGGTCGGGGTCCGTCGCTGCAGCCGAGCTGCATGATCACCGTCACGCCGGACATGACGGTGACCACCGACTCGCCGCTGGTGTCGAAGGTGCAGGACGGGGTCCTCGAGTACCTGCTCATCAACCACCCGCTCGACTGCCCGGTCTGCGACAAGGGCGGCGAGTGCCCGTTGCAGGACCAGACGATGTCCTACGGCCCCGGCGAGTCGCGCTTCGTCGAGGAGAAGCGCCACTACGAGAAGCCGATCCCGATCTCCCAGCACGTGCTGTTGGACCGGGAGCGCTGCATCCTCTGTGACCGTTGCACCCGGTTCGCCGCCGAGGTCACCGACGACCCGCTCATCCACTTCATCGACCGCGGTGCGAACACGCAGGTCAACACGTTCCCCGGCGAACCGTTCAACTCGTACTTCTCGGGCAACACCGTGCAGATCTGTCCGGTCGGGGCGCTCACCGCGAAGCCGTACCGCTTCAAGGCGCGCCCGTGGGACCTCCAGCAGACGGAGTCGACGTGTGTGACCTGTTCGGTCGGCTGCCGCCTGAACATCGACTCGAGCCGCGACCAGGTGCTGCGCTACAACGGCATCGACTCCGACCCGGTGAACTGGTCGTGGCTGTGCGACAAGGGACGCTTCGGCTTCGAGGCGGTCGCGTCGCCGGACCGCCTCACCACCCCGCTGACGCGCGACCGCTCCGGTGCGCTCGTCGCCGCAACGTGGAGCGACGCACTCGGAGCGGTCGCCGATGCGATCCGCGCAACGCTGGCCGGTCGCGGCCCGTCGGGCGTCGCCGTGCTCGGTGGAGCGAACCTCACCAACGAGGCGGCGTACGCGTGGGCGCGGCTCGCGAAGGGCGTGATCGGCACCGACCACGTCGACGCGCAGCTCGGCGACGGCCTCCCGGCGGAGGTGTTCGACCTGCCCGGCGCGACCATCGACGACGTGTGCGACACGGGCGGAACGGTGCTGTACCTGGGGCCCGATCCGAAGGAGGAGCTGCCGGTCCTGTTCCTCCGGCTCAAGCACGCGATGCTGAACGACGGCGTGAAGGTCGTGCAGGTCACGCCGACCGCGACGTCGCTGTCGCCGTACGCGACGGTGTCGCTGCATCCCCGTCCCGGTGAGACCGCGTCGGTCGTCCGTGCGCTGCTCGCCGGTGCCGGAGCGACCGCCGCCGACGTCGGCGGAGTCGCCGCGGCCGACCTGACCCGTGCCGCCGCCGTGCTCGGTGACGCCGACGAGGGCCTGCGCGTCGTCGTCGGTCGCGCCAACCTCGCGGAGTCGCCCGCCGTGGTCCTCGACGCCGCAGCAGCAGTGCTCGACGCCCGGCCCGCTGCCCGGTTCCTGCCCGCGGTGCGCCGGGCCAACGTCCGTGGCGCTGTGCTCGCGGGGCTCACCCCCGGACGCCTGCCCGGCGGGGTGGCGCTCGACGCGGGACGCGACACCTGGGCCCAGGTGTGGACCACGGTCCCCGCCACCTCGGGGCTCGACGCCGACGGCATCCTCGCCGCCGCAGCGGAGGGCCGCATCGACGTGCTGGTCCTGCTCGGGTCGGACCCGGCGGTCGACTTCCGTGACGGCTCCCTCGCCAGGCGGGCGCTCGCAGCGGTCCCGACCGTCGTGGTGCTGGACCGCTTCCTGTCGGCGTCCACCGAGGGCGCACACGTCGTGTTGCCG
>CAYSCB010000478.1:0-2020 GCA_964429335.1 uncultured Aquihabitans sp. | reverse complement strand
ACCGAACCTACGACGCCGACGCAGTGGTCCGCCTCATCCAGATCCACACACTCGCCGGCGCCGGCGTACCCCTCGCGCGGGTGCAGGAGCTCCTCGACGCCGACCCGGATCCCTTCGCCGACGGCATCGACCAGATCGACCGGGACCTCCGCGACGAGATCCGCCGCCTCCAGGCCAGCCGTCGGCGGCTCGCAGAGCTCGCCGACGGCCACGATCCGGCGCTACCAGCGAGCGTGGTCGGCTACCTCGACCGGCTTCGCGGCCTCGGCGTCGACGAGCGCTACATCCAACTCGAACGCAACGGCTGGACCATGATCGCCGCACAGGTACCCGACCGGATCGATTCGGTCATCGAACGCAAGCACGCCGATCTCGACGACCCCACCACGGTGAAGCTCTACCAACTCCTCAGCGACGGTCTCAACTGGTCAGTCGATGACCCACGGATCATCGAGGTCGCCGACTACCTCGAACAGCTGATGATCCGCGCCGTCGAGGCAGGCGAGGTCGACGACCTCGGACTCGACGACGGCTTCGTAGACCTGCTCGACGCAGCATCGGTGCAGACAACACCGGTCGCGCTGCGACTGCGGACGATCCTGGAACAACGCGGCTGGAACGGCTGGATCCGGACCGAACGAGTACCCACCACCGAGGGTCACACCTGATCACCCCGGGGGTCGGTCTGGGCTGCGTCAGGCGGTGTGACGCACCTTGTCCCAATGGGCCCGGATCTTGACCGCATCGCCGCAGACATCAAGCACCTCAGCTTCGATGGTGTCGGCTTCGTCGTCAGTGATCGCTATGAGCTGCCCCACTCGGAGACCCTCGGTCTTGGGACCGTAGATCGTCCCGTAGCCGGCCCTCGTCAACCTGGCTAAGAGGCCTCGCGGTTTGGTGGGAGGGGCCGTTTGGCCGGCCCGCCGACCGGACGCGCCCCATGAGCGGCATCCAGGACTACAATCCTGGTCATGTCGGATGTCATCCTGCCGCTTGTCGAAATCAAGAAGCGCCTCTCCGAAGTCGTCGACGGCGTCGAGGACCGACACGACCGGGTCGTGCTCACGCGGCACGGTCGACCTGCCGCCGTGATCATCAGCCCCGACGATCTCGAGTCGCTTGAAGAGACGCTCGAACTGCTGTCGGATCCGACCACCATGAGCGCAATCCGCGAAGCAGAATCCGCCCTCGCGTCCGGCGACGTCTTCACCGCTGAGGATCTGCGCTCCAAGTACTTGACAACGTGAGCCACTGGACGCTCATCGTCACAGCACCAGCAGAACGATCGCTCACCAGGCTCACCGAGCGCATCGCAGCGGCCATCGTCGAGTTCCTCGTCGGCCCGCTCAGCGACTCACCGACAACAGTGGGCAAGCCTCTCCGAGGAGAGCTCTCCGGGTATTGGAGCGCTCGTCGAGGTTCGTACCGGATCGTCTACCGCGTCGATCACGAGTACCAGCAGATCGTCGTCGTCAGGATCGAGCACCGAAGCGATGTATACCGAACGCGCTGACAACGTCGCCACCGGCGCTCAGCCGACCTGCTGCTCCAGTTCGTGCTCGACGGCTCGGCGGATCCAACTCGACACCGAGCGGTCATCGGCATCAGCGAGTCGCCGCACTTGATCAAGCGTCTCGGGCGGGAACCGCACAGGCACCATCTCGGTCAAGTTCGAGCGCTTCCGTCGCCGAGCGGGACCCTGGGGCTCCTGGTTCCCGGGCTCGGAGTAGAGCTCGTACTCCTCAACTCGGGTCATCTTCTTCTTGGTCATCGTCCTCCAGCAGCGCTCAGCGACCTGACGGCTCGGGCCAGACCGTCACGTCGGTGCGCTCGAAGTCGTTCCCGGTGCACACCACGGCCAGGTCTCGGTCCGCTGCCAAGGCTTAGGGGAACCAATCGCCGAGGTTCAGCGCGGCCTCGTGCCGGCCTTGGCCGAACCGGCGCCACCCATCCAACCCCCGTTCTGCCTGTCCCCGGCGCCCGCCGACGCCGTCGACCTCCCCGCCGCGAAGGAATCGGC
>CAYSCB010000477.1:0-2021 GCA_964429335.1 uncultured Aquihabitans sp. | reverse complement strand
CATCGATGGTCGGCAGCGTCGCCCTGGACGACACCGAGCTGCGATCACGCCCGGTCGTGATGGACGCGACGGTCGCGGTGTTCCGATCGCCGCTGCGCTCCACCTACCACACGCTCATCGACGACCTCCCCCGCGCCGGACTCCTGATGCACCCGGCACTCACCCGACTCGGTCCGGTGACCCTCCTGCACGATGGTCCGCTCAGCCGACTCGAGACGGGCCTGCTCGCGCACCTCGGCACGCGGCGTGTCAGCCTCATGGAGGTCGAACCAGGTCGCCCGATCCGCGCCGAGCGGGTGGTCCTGCCGGGTTTCGTCACCCGTTCCGGGGCCGGCGCCGTCCCGAGCTGGTACCGGCGCTGGAGCGACGGCGTTCCTCTCCCGTCGGTCCCGGACGCGCCACGTCGGATCCTGCTCGACAGCCCTGGCGTGGACGCCGCGCACTCGAACGGACCGGCGATCCTCGAGGTCCTGGCGGGCCACGGGATCAAGCGCATCGACGTCACGTCGGTCGACCCGCTCGAGCTGCTCGGCATGCTCCGCGGTGCCGAGCTCGTCGTCGGGCGGTCCGGTCAGGAGCTCTCCAACTGCCTGTTCAGCCGCAGCGCTCACGTGGTCGAGCTGCTCGACGACGTCACGCTCGACCCGTCCATCTACTACCTCGCTGCGTCGAAGGGTCTGCCCTACGACTACGTGCCGGCACGACCGGGCGCTGCGGTGGGTCCGGAGCTGGACGTCGACTGGCTCGACCGCCTGCTCGACCGGATCGGTTGACTGCGCTCAGACGGCCTCACCCGCGATGACGTCGCCGAGCAGGAGGAGTTGCCGCGTCGTCCCGCCGAGTTGCAGCTCGATCTCCTTGGCCTGCAGGAAGCAGCGGTGCAGCGGGTAGTCCCTGTCCACGCCGACGCCGCCGTGGAGGTGTTGTGCGGCGTGCAGGACACGTTGGCCGCCCCATGCCGCCCAGAACTTGGCGGTGGCGACCTCGGCTGACGCGTCGAGGTCGCTGCCCAGGCGCCACAGGGCCTGGTGGGCGCTGAGGCGGACCGCCTCGGTGTCGACGTAGGCGTCAGCCGCGCGGTGGGCGACGGCCTGGAACGATGCGATCGGGACGTCGAACTGCTTGCGCTCGGTCGTGTACTCGGCGGTGAGCCGCAACGCCTCGGCGCACACCCCGGTCGCAACGGCGCACTGGGTCGCGACAGCGCGCTCGTAGGCCCAACGGAGCGCGTCTGCGCCCTCGGCGATCAGGGTCGCCGGCGCCTCGGCGAACAGGAGCGCCGCCTGCGGGTCGCCGTAGGTCGTGACGAGCGGTTCGACCCCGACACCCTCACCGATGTCGACCAGGAACAGCCCGACCGATCCGCCGTCCTCGAGCGCTGCCGGGACGAGCACCGCGTCGGCGATCACCCCCGCCGGCACGCAGACCTTGGTGCCGGTCACCGTCCAGGCGTCGCCCGAACGGGCGGCCACCGTCGTCGGCACCAGCGGTTCTCCGCCCTGCTCGTGCCAACCGGCGGTCAGGACGAGCCGGCCGTCGGCGACGGCGCTCAACAGGTCGTGGGCAAGCGCTGCCGGGGCGAACTCGGCGATCGCCGGCACGCCGAGGCCGAGGGTCTCCCACAGCGGCACCGCGGCAGCAGTGCGCCCGGCGGCCTCGAGCACGCCACCCAACGCGACCAGGTCGAGCCCCGCTCCCCCGTGCTGCTCGGGGATGTTGACGCCGAGCACACCGAGCTGAGCGAGCTCGGCCCACAGCGCCGGGTCGAAGCGCGGACCGTCGCCACGTTCGAGCTCCCGGCGTCGTTCGTGGGTGGAACGGTCGGTCAGGACCTGGCCGGCCAGGTCCGCGATCGCCTGCTGCTCCTCGCTGAAGCGGAAGTCCATCTGTGTCGTCTCCTACTGGGATCGGCGCCTGTCTGGATCGGCGACTGCGGCTCAGCTGCGGATGGCCCGTGGGAGGCCGAGGCCGAACATGGCGATCAGGTCACGCTGGATCTCGTTGGTCCCACCGCCGAAGGT
>CAYSCB010000476.1:0-2024 GCA_964429335.1 uncultured Aquihabitans sp. | reverse complement strand
TCGTACGGTGGGTGCGGGTCGTGTCACCAAGATCCTCAAGTGACCCTCGTGTGACCTCCGTGTGAGCGGAGTCGCCCGGCGGCTTGTCCGCCGGGGCGCTCGCAGCCCACACTGTTCAGCGTCAGGGGCCGGCAGCGGCCGGCCCCGGCGACCGAGATCGAACGCCAGTCCAGCCGGTCAGTCCGGTCAGCCGAGTCCGGCGAGTCCGGCCGGTCAGCCGAGTCCTCCAGTCAGCCGAGTCCTCCAGTCAGAAGGAAGTGGGAGCCATGGCCTCCGACAAGCGGGTCGCCGTGACCCTCGAGTGCACCGAGTGCAAGCGTCGCAACTACATCACCAACAAGTCGAAGGTGAACGACCGCGAGCGCATCGAGCTCAAGAAGTACTGCCGGTGGGACCGCCGTCACACGGTCCACAAGGAGACGCGCTGAGCGTTCCGGCGCGCCCGGCGGACCGGGGCGGGCGCAACTGGTGTGTGGCCCCTGCCGCGAGCCACTAACCTCTCACCGACGTCGCTCGCGAGGTCCCGGAAGTCATGCGTCACCGCCCCTGACTCCTGGACCGAACGCGCTACGCCACAGGGCAGTGGCTCAATTGGTAGAGCACCGGTCTCCAAAACCGGCGGTTGGGGGTTCGAGTCCCTCCTGCCCTGCTCAACTCCGAGAGGTCTTCCGACGATGGCGATGAACCGAGAGCAGAAGCGCGCGATGCAGCGTGCCGGTCAGGTGAACGACGACGGCACGGTGGCGGCGCGTGACCGCCGGGCACCCGCGCAGAAGCTCAAGGCCGAACGGACCCGACCCGCCGAGTTCATCCGCGAGGTCCGGGCCGAGATGCGGAAGGTCTCCTGGCCGACACGACCCGAGGTCATCCGCTACTCGATGATCGTGCTCGTCGCTCTCGTCGTGTTCAGCGCCGGCGTGTTCGTCGTCGACTACGCGTTCGGCGAGCTGTTCCGGTTCGTGCTCGACACCGGGACCACCACGACCGGCGCCGGCCTCCTCCCCGCCGTCCCGACCACCTACTGACCCGCCGATGACCCGTCGCCGACGAGCCGCGCTGGTGCCGGCCGAACGCTGCCCGAGAGAGATCCATGACTGACGACACCGTGAACGTCCCCGAAGCCGACGCCATCGAGACCGGCGTGTCCTCCGCCGACGCAGCGCTCGAGGAAGCGGTCGAGAACGTCGCCGCGGTCGAGGAGCTCATCGCCTCCGTCGACGGCGACGACGCCGGCGACGACGCGATCGAGGCGATTGCGGAGGCCGAGGACATCGACCCCGACGGCGTGCTCCTCGAGACGCCGACCGACGACGCATCCGACGACGACGCCGACGTGGGCGACACCATCTCCGCTGCTACCGACGGCACTGCTGCAGCCGACACCGATGACGCAGCGAGCGGTGCCGATGGCGCAGCGACCGACGTCGACGTGGCTGACGGTGACGACGACGATGCCGATGCCGACGACTCGTTCGTCGACGCGGAGGAGCTCCTCGACGAGGAGGACGAGGAGCCACCGGCCCCGAAGCCCGAGTCGCCGTATGACCGGCCGGGCAAGTGGTACGTGCTGCACACGCAGTCGGGCTACGAGAAGAAGGTCCGCCAGAACATCGAGGCCCGCCGGGCGTCGATGAACATGGAGTCGCGGATCCACGAGGTCGTCATCCCGATGGAGGACGTCGTCGAGTTCAAGCAGAACAAGAAGGTCATCGTCCAGAAGAAGATGTTCCCCGGCTACCTCCTGGTCCGCTGCACGCTGGATGACGACAGCTGGTACGTGATCCGCAACACGCCCGGCGTCACGGGCTTCGTCGGCGCCGGCAACAAGCCGCAGCCGCTGCCACGCCGTGAGGTCGAGCACTTCCTGCAGGTCAAGGACGAGACCCAGGACAACGTGCCGAAGGCGACCCGCACGACCCGCCAGTACGAGATCAACGAGACCGTCCGGGTGAAGGAGGGTCCGTTCGCGGACTTCTCCGGCGAGATCATCGAGATCAACGAGGACCAGCTCAAGGTCAAGGTGC
>CAYSCB010000475.1:0-2032 GCA_964429335.1 uncultured Aquihabitans sp. | reverse complement strand
CGGCGACGCCGTCGCCGTGGTTGTCCCACGACGCGACGAGCCCGGACGCCTCGGTGACCTCGGGTGCGTCGATGCGGCCGGCGTCGGTGAGCTCGGCGCCGTCGTCGCAGACGGCGTCGACGAGGGCGACCTCCCCGTCTGGCGGCGCGGTCGTCGAGGGCGTGGCGGCCTGCCCGTGCGCCACGGTGGTCGGCCGCCGCTCGGCCGAGCGGGGGCTCGCTCCGCTGTCGCTGCACGCACCGGCTGCCAGGGCGACCGCGACCACGACCACGCCCACGAGGGCGCCCACCCCCGCTGTCCGACGTCGCACCGCTCCCCAGCCGTGCTTCCCGCCACGATCGACCGTCGCCCTTCTCACCAGAGGATCATGGTACGGCCTGGCCGGATCCGACGGGCGAGGACGGGAGGTTCTACCCGGTCAGGCGGCCGGACCGCCACGGTCACACACCACGTCGGTGATCGCTGCCAGGCACGCCGGGTCTACGGTGCCGGGCACGACGATGAACTCGTCGACGCCGGCGGCCTCGGCGTCGTCGATCACCCGGCGCAGCCCGTCGGCACCCCACGCGGGTTCGGACTCCGCAACGGCCCGGGCCAGCTGGTCACCGAAGATCGCCAGGTAGTCGAAGGTGAACGCCTGCAGCACACCCTGGTCGTCGTGGGTACCCGCGACGGCGAAGCAGCCGGACACGCAGCGTGGGGCGGCGTCACGTCCGGCGTCGTCCCACGCCTGGCGAGCGGCCAGTACCGCTGCGGCCATGCCGGCGCCGTCGCCGTCGATCGAGAACCCGGAGACGCCGTCGGCCCAGCGGGCGGCCCGGGCGAGCGCCTTTGGGCCCATCGCGGCGGCGAGCAGCTCGGGGCCGCCGTGTCGGACGCCGTGTCGGACGCCGACGGGGCCGATCGGGTCCGCTCCCGCAAACGGCGGATGTCCGGCCCACAGCCGACGCAGCTCCGCGACGAGGTCGTCGAGTCGCTGGTGGCGGTGCCCGAACGGCGATCCGGCGGCGCGGTAGTCGGCCTCCCGTCCGCCGACGCCGAAGCCGACGGTGAGGCGCCCGTCAGCCAGCACGTCGAGCGTGGCGATCTGCTTGGCGAGCAGGCCGGCGGAGTGCAGCGGCCCGACGACGACGTTGAGGAACACCCGCACCCGCTCGGTGAGCGCGGCGGCCGCGGACATCGTGACGAGTATCTCCTGGTTGTGGAACGTGATGCGCTCCCCGCACGACACGCTCGAGAACGGGCCGGCGTCGACGCCCTGTGACCACGTGATCGTGGTGCGACGCGTGTAGTCACGCGCCATCGTGGGCAGGGCGACGCCGATCTCCATGTCGGGCGACGCTACCGAAACCTCAGCCCCGCGCCCCCGAAACGTTGTTCTGGCTGTCGTCCTGCCGGTACCGCCCGACAGAACGACAGCCTCTACGGAACTGACGGGATGTGCGGAACTGACCGGATGTGCACGACCGGAGGGACCTGCCCGTATCGTCGGACGGTGTCGGAGGGTGGGTCCGTTCCGTTGTCGACGCGTGTCGTCGCACCGGTCGACGTCGCCGGACCCACGACCTGAAGCATCAGGAGGCTGAGGTGACCGCACCCTGGGACCCGTCGAACGTACCGCCACCCACACAACCGGTGCCGCCAGTGCCTCCGGGTGCCGTGCCTCCGGGTGGCGCACCGCCCGGAGGTGTCCCGCCGGAGTCGACGGTGGTTCCCGGGACGGTGCCACCGGCGTCGCCCTATGCAGCGCCGGCCGCCGGTGGCGGGTACGGCGGAGGCTACGGCGCGCCGCAACCGTCGCCGTCACCGACGCCGCAACCCGGCGCCTCCGGTGGCCGTTCGCCGTTGGCGATCGTGATGGTGACGCTGGGGGTCGTGGTCGTGGTCGGCGCAGTCGTGGCGGGCGCGTACCTGCTGGGACGCAGCAGTGGCGACGACGGCGCCGCGTCGACCACCACGGCATCGACCTCGACGACGGCCACCACGGTCCCGACCACCGAGACCACCGCCTCGCCGACCACAGCACCGACCA
>CAYSCB010000474.1:0-2035 GCA_964429335.1 uncultured Aquihabitans sp. | reverse complement strand
GTTGGCTGCGGGTGCGGGTTTGATGGGGAAGCGGCCCACCGGGAGGTAGAGGGGGGGGAGGAGGAAGCCGCCGCTGTGGGCGAGGAGCCCGCCCGCCACTCCGACGAGCCCTCCGACTAGCAGCAGCTGCCATGGCGCCACGTCCGTCGGTCCCTCCTCCTCTGAGGCCGATGACGGGAAGGCGAGGATGCGGATCCCGATGCCGACGAGGATGACCTCGGTGACCACCACCAGGGTGCTCCCGTCGATCCAGCGGGTTGCCAGAGCCCCTGCGAGGGTGGCGGGCAGCCCGGTCGCGAGGCTCCACCCGACGGTCCGCATGGGGATCATCCCCCGGCGCCGGTAGGCGTCGGCAGCGACCAGGGTCCCTGGCACGGTGGCTGGGAGGGGAGAGGCGATGGCAGCGAAGGGTGGCACTCCGACCAGCGCGAGCAGCGGGGTCGCGACCGCGGAACCCCCCTTGCCGAACAGCCCGCCGAGGAAGCCGACGCCGGCGCCGATCAGCGCGATCTCGAACCACATCACGTCACCGAGTCAATCCCGCCGCTATGGATCACGTCCAAGACCGATCTGTTGACCAGCCATAGGATCAGGCTATGAACGAACGCCAGCTCGAGTACCTGATCGCAGCGGTCGAGTCGGGTGGCTTCACCTCTGCAGCGGACCGGTGCGGAGTGGCCCAGCCGTCCTTGTCGGCATCCATCGCCCGGCTGGAGCGTGAGCTCGCCGTACCGCTGTTCCATCGCGTCGGTCGACGCGTCGTGCCGACCGACGCCGCCACCGCGATGCTGCCTGCGGCACGGGACGCAGTGAACGCCGTCGAGCGCGCCCGTCGTGCGGCTGAGATGGTCCTTGTCGGCATCACCGGTCAGCTGGATGTGGCGGTTCAGCCTTCGGTGGTGATGACGGTGGTCCCACTCGTCGCCGCGCTTCGTTGAGAGCTGCCGGGTGTGGCCTGTGCCCTGCACGCACCTCGCGACGACGCATCGGTCACCGCGATGGTGGCATCCGGACGCTGCGAGGTCGGCGTCGGTGACGTGCAGGAACGGTCGGGGCTGCAGTGGCGGGTGCTGCACAGCGAGCCGTACGTCCTGATCGAGCCGTCAGGGTCACGTGGCCGGGGTCGCCGACGGTCGGTCGACGCCCTCGGCGAGGTGCCGTTGGTGCTGCCGCCGGAGGGGAGCCCCAGCCGATCGGTGATCGACGCCATGTTCGTGGAGGCGGGCATCGAGCCGCAGGTGGTGGTGGAGGTCGACCACCGGGAGGCGCTCCTGCCGCTCGTGGCAGCGGGTGCCGGTGCGACGATCCTTCCTGCGTCGATGATCACGGCAGCACCGGACGCCGCTGTGCGTGTCACGGTGCTCGACCCGCAGATCGAGCGTCGCGTCGGGATCGTGGTGCGGGACGCGCCCCTGACCCCGGCGGCGATCCGCCTGCTCGAGGTGGCGTCGCGGTGAGCTCGCCGTCGCTGCTGCGCGGTTCCCCGTGAGATGCTGGTCAGGTGAGCGAGACATCGATGCCGGACATCTCCTCGGACGACATCCGGCGTTCGACGCGCGACCGTGACGATCTCACCCGACGCCTCGAGCGGTGGCTGCGACGACACCATCCCGGCGCCGTCGTCTCCGACATCGAGGTGCCGTCGAACGGCATGTCGTCGGAGACCATCCTCGTCGATGCCGTCTGGGGCGATGCTGCGTCACCCGGCGACGAGGACGGCGGACGCTTCGTGCTCCGCCTGGAACCCCATGCCGAGGCGGTGCCGGTGTTCCCCTCCTACGACCTCGACGCCCAGCAGCGGGTCATGCGCCTCGTCGCTGAGCACACCGATGCTCCCGTCCCACCGGTGCGCTGGGTCGAGGCGGACCGGGGTGTGCTCGGTGGCACCTTCTTCGTCATGGACCGGATCGACGGGCGCGTGCCACCCGACGTCCTGCCCTACACGATGGACGGCTACGTGCTGGAGCTCGACGACGGGGAGCGTCGGCGCATGCAGGACCGCACGGTCGACGTGCTGAGCGAGATCCACACCACG
>CAYSCB010000473.1:0-2037 GCA_964429335.1 uncultured Aquihabitans sp. | reverse complement strand
GGGCGACACGACCCGCGCGGTTCTCGCTGGCGAGGGCTTCCGTCGCCTGGCCGTCCCCTCGGTGAAGAAGCCGGCGGGGTCCGGGATCTACCGCGTTCGAGGAGCTGCGCGTCGAAGACGTGCGTTCGACATGGTGATCGGCAACGTCTCGTTCGCCAAGGTCACCCCGCACGACCCGCGGCACAACCGCGGACGCCACGCACTGCACAACTACTTCCTCATCAAGTCGCTGTGCTTGACCGACCCGGCAGACTCGTCGTCGCGCTCACCTCCCGCTACACCCTCGATGCCCGCAACTCTGCGGCCCGCAGACAGATGGCATCGATGGCCGATCTCGTCGGCGCGATCCGGCTCCCCGAACAAGCCTTCGCCCGCTCGTCAGGCACCGATGTCGTCGTCGACATGGTGATCCTGCGCCGACGCCCACCGGGAGCTGAACCCTTCGGCCCTGCGTGGCAACAGGTCGGCGCCGCGCCCACAAAGACAGCCGACGATGCGCCCCGTTGGAGGTCAACGAGTACTACCTCGCCCACCCCGAACACGGTCGCACCACCCCCGAGACGGGCGAGGAGAATCATGCGCCGCGTCCGACCGCGCGTGGTCGGGTTCCACGAGGACCCCGACTGGCCGCTCGTCGCCGCGCTGGAATCATTCGACGAAGAGAGCCAACAAGCTCGACCCGCGACGATCTTCCACGAACGGGTCATCGACCCGCCCCATGAGCGCCACGGTGTCGACAGCCCCGAAAGGGCAGTTGCGGTGTGCCTGGACGAGACCGGCACGGTCACCGTCGAACGGTAGGGCCCCCACTTCGCGATGAGGTTGGCTTGCCGAGGTGAAGATGTCGCGCTGGGGGCAACGGCGAGGGCGTGGCGATCTCGGCGTCCGCGCTGGCCACGTCCTTGCAGCCATTATCGCTCTTGTACGATCATCGTAATGGTGCGATAGTGCGTCGTGGCCGAACTGGAGGTCCACGATGAGATCGTCGAGTGGATGGACTCGCTCGACGCGACCGAGTGGAACCGAACGGTCGTGGTCATCGACTGGCTCGTCGCCCTCGTCGCCCTCGTCGCCCTCGGCTCATCGGCGAGGATGTCGTTTTCTCGCAACCTGGGCGACGGGCTCTTCGAGTTGCGCTTCACGCTCGGCCCACGGCTCGGAGGACCACCTACCGGTTCACGAAGGACGGCCGGATCGTCCAGCTCACGACCTTCCGCAAGCAACGCAACAACGAACGCAACGAGATTGATCGGGCACGCAAGGCAGCCGAGGGCTGCGCCAAGCGCTACCCGTGGAGGAGACGACGATGGCGAACTACTCCCGCTGGGAAGATGTCAAGAAGAAACGCCCAGTGCTCGACGCCGAGACCCGCGCCGAGGCCGAGCACGACCTCGCGCTCGGTCAGCTCATCTACGACCTGCGCACCGAGGCCGGCTTCAGCCAGCGGGAGTTGGCCGAGCGGATGGGGACGACCCAGTCGGTGATCTCTCGCCTCGAGGAAGGCGGGGGAGCGCGCAACCGCATCGACACCCTCGCCCGTGTCGCAACGGCGCTCGACCGGCACCTCATCGTGTCGTTCCCCGAGAAGGTCCCGGACAAGCTGAAGCACGCTGTCCAGATCGCATGACCGACGCC
This sequence comes from uncultured Aquihabitans sp., assembly GCA_964429335.1. Classification (GTDB taxonomy): domain Bacteria; phylum Actinomycetota; class Acidimicrobiia; order Acidimicrobiales; family Microtrichaceae; genus Dermatobacter. Next base: position 402 of record CAYSCB010000473.1, on the reverse strand, counting down.
GTCGCGCTCCCGAGCGCCGGCGGCGACGCTCATCCCGGGTAGCAGGTGCTGGAAGGTGTGATTCGTCCGAGTCCCAATCCGGCCAGCAGCTAGCAGCCGGTGGATCCGTCGGAGCCGTCGGCCCCGGACCTCCCGATCATCTCGACGAGCGTGGACACGGTTCGCCAGTTCCGGATCGTCATCAACCCGTACTCGGGGGTGCCCATGATGCTCGACAGCCGGCTCTGGGTACGCCGGGTGCTCAGCCGGGCGAAGTACAGACAGCCGGATCCCTCCCACGCCCGATCCACCCCGTCGCGCACCTTCACGACCGCCATGGCGTCGGGTGCGGTCAGCGGGTCCTTCAAGAAGATGACGTCGTAGTGGTACGAGTCCGGTTCGCCGCCGAACCCCGACGGTGCG